>JAKSOZ010000039.1 GCA_024405265.1 Kiritimatiellia bacterium
AGCATCGAGGAGAGAAGCCAAGCGAGACCGAAAGCGAAGCGGCATCTCGCCGAATACGACCAGGGTGCCATGCGCGGCGAATTTGGGGGCCGCAAGTCGAACGGAACTAAGCGAAAACGAGGTCGAGACGTCGAGACTCAGGCCGAGGTAAATCTAAAGATTACCGAGCGCCTGAAGGATCAGAGTATCGAGCCGTTTTCGCTAGCGAGTACGATTGCCCCCAAATTCGCCGACACGCTGACAAGGCAAGACAAACCCGCAGGGAAGCTAGTGGACGCTGGTTGAGTGCCGAAAAAGCACCTCAGGCGGCAACAGCTTCAATCAGCGTGCTCATCGCCTATTGATGGGCGCGCTCACTCGCGCGAGTGAGCCCGCTCATTCTCTTGAGTGAGCCTGCCCATCGGACACCGATCAGCCCGCCCATCGCCTACCAATCAGCGCGCTCACTAGCGCGAGTGAACCCGCCCATTGCTCACATCGGCTAGGGCACCTAACCAGGATCGTACCCGCCGTGTAAAACAGCGTGTTGAACCACGCGAGGGCTCACTAAGCTACTCCGTTCAGGAGAAGCGCGGTGCGGCCAAATTCGCCGTCACAAGGAAAGGCAAAGAGTAGGTATAATCGCGCGGGGTGTCAGCGATGAAGCTTAAGCGCGATTTTGATCGATTCGGTCGCGATACCGGCAGTAATCTTCGAGACGCCTCGAGTGCGATCGGTAAACGTAATCGAATGTTCGATGATCTTCGCGCCGAGTTTCCACGCGCGATGATTCATCTCGAGCTGGAACGAATACCCCGCCGAGGCGATGGAATCAAGATCCATCTTCTCCAAAAGCTCGCGCTTCCAAACCTTAAAGCCGCCCGTCGGGTCTTTAATCGGCATACCCGTAACGACGCGAATGAAAAGACCGCCAGCGCGCGAAATAAGGCGGCGCTTGAACGGCCAGCCGGGCGTCGAGCCCCCTTCCACATATCTCGAACCGATTACGAGATCACCCTCTTCGGCAAGAAGCGAAGGAAGCGCCGCGGGATCATGGGAAAAGTCACAGTCCATCTGAACAACGCGCGTCGCGCCATATTCGAGGGCACACTTGAACCCGGCGACATACGCTTTGCCGAGCCCCGCCTTTTCGGTGCGATGAAGAACGGCGACGCGGGAGTTTTCGGTAGCGAGTTTATCGGCGATAACGCCCGTACCGTCGGGTGAGTTATCATCAACGACGAGAACATTCAAAGGCTCGGAAATCTCAAGCCCCAAGAGCGCTTCGACCATCGGTCGAATATTATCGCGCTCATTATACGTGGGTATTACGACGCATGTCATCGACGGCGGCCTTCATATCGGTTTGCTTGAAGAGGTAGCTTCCGGCGACGAACTGATTCGCGCCCGCCTTGTTCGCTTCAATCGCGGTTTCGCCATTAACGCCGCCATCGACCATGATGTCGAGATCGGGCTTACGCTTACGAACCTCGGTGACCTTGGAAAGACATTCGGCGATGAACTTCTGGCCGCCATAACCCGGATGGACGGTCATGACGAGGACTTCGTCGACTTCATCGAGGTACGGATAAAGAGCTTCGACCGGCGTTTCAGGATTGATCGCAAGCGCGTTCTTAAGTCCCATTTCACGAATACGCTTAAGCTCCGCATGAATATCGCAAGAAGCCTCGACATGAATCTGAATCGTCTGGGCTCCCGCGTTCTTGAACGCTTCCAAGTACTTCTCGGGATTCGTCATCATGAGGTGGACATTACGATAGAAGTCAGGCGCGACCTTCGAAGCGAGCTTCACGACATCGGGACCGAACGAGAGATTCGGAACGAAGTGAGCGTCCATAATGTCGAGGTGGAGGGCCTCCGCGCCCGAAGCCTCGGCGCGAAGAATATCATCAGCCAAGTGACCGAAGTCGGCGGCAAGTAACGAAGGAAGAATTTCGATTCTCATGATGAATTTCCTTATTCGAAAATAAGCTTACTTTCCCAATCGGCGGGATAGTTCTTAGGGCTTTTCGTAACCAAAGCGAAATCATCCGCTACGAAAACCTCGAAGCCCTCGGGAGCGGAAACGAGCTTTCTGCCCTTCTTCGACTCGGGGAAGATTATGCCGACCGGCTTCTTCGCGCCCTTCAAACCGACCTTCTGAACGGGATCACCCCAGAAGCACGTCCCATCATAATCCCAGAGCTTACCGAGCACTTCTTTAGGATATTCGTTAAGGTGCTTACCTTGGACGGTCGGCTCAAGTTCGACGAGCGTACGCACCAAGTTCTGATTCGCGAAATAGTAGCTCTCGTTCAAGGGATAATGGCTCGAAGCGAAATTGCCCCAAGTTCCCCAACCGATTTCACCGAACCAAGTCGTCTTGATGTAGCCGACGAACTGGTTGACCTTACCGAAACCGAGCGCGGTCATGACCATATTGGAGGAGCCCTTGTTGTCGGCGATAAGGCAGTTACCCGCGGCAATCCAGACTTTCTCCCTCGTGGGAGAAGCTAAGGGTGAAGGTTGAAGGTTAAAGGTTGAAGTGGCTTCAGGTTTGAATTGGCCGGTAGTGTAATCAATGAGCTTCAAGTCGGGGCAAGCGTAGAACATCCCGTTCACCGAGACGATGTTGCCGCGCGAGAACGGCATCTCGAGATTGAACTGAGAAGCGTGGGAGCTCGTCAAGATAAGGTCAGGATCGGTTTCGTTCCAGGCCTTCACGAATTCATCGGTAATATCGCCTTCCTTCTGATGCTCGGTAACGACACCATCACGCTGAGTCTTCCAGCAGCCCTCGGGATAGCCGTCGGAGAACATCGTCACCGGGCCACTCGTGATATCCATCCCAAGCCCCGTCGTCGACAAAGTCGAGTATAGCTCCGTCGGCTCATTGGAAGAAGCGATTCTAAGCGCGTCCTTAGCGGTCGGGCCCGAAACGATCCCCCAAATCGCGTCATCATACGGATCGTCATCAAGCGAGCGCATCGCGTAGTGGAGCTTGATGATCGTATTATAGCGAGCTTCCTCGGGAGTCATCACATAAGCGACATAGCGCGGCGCTTTTTCCTTAAGGATAACACCCGCGTCAAGAACGGAAGGCGCGGCAGTCAAGACCTCTACCTTCATATCCGAGTGTTTAGCCTGAAGCGCGTCGACAACCGCGCGCCATTCAGGATTTTGGTAAGTCGAAACGGAAACGACGATTAAGAGCGAGGCGAGGAGGTTATGCATTGACGGCCTTTCTTAATGGTAATGACGATAAGCGCAACCGCGAGCAAAAGGAGGAATATCGACGCGCCGAAGCGAATCCATTCGCCTCCCGCAAAAGCGCCACGAACGATAAGAGTAAGCGCATGAGTCGAAACGCCGAACATAAGCGCCATCGGGATCGCCGTCACCCAGCAAGGTTTCTTCTCACGAAGAAGATACAAGGACGCGGTTAAGAGCGTCAAGGACGCGAGAAGCTGATTCGCGCTCGCGAACAAGGTCCAAAGCTGTTTCGCCGCGGTCGGATTGCCGAGGAGAAGCCCCGCCGCAAGTGCGCAGACGATGAACGTCCCGAAATACATATTATGAGCGGGAGACTTCTTCGGAACGAGCTCCTGATAGCAGAAACGCGCTAGGCGAGTACCCGCGTCGACCGAAGTCATGAGGAAGGCCGAAACCGAAAGCAGAATGAAGCTTTCGGCGATTCTAAGCGGAAGTCCGAGCTTGACGCAAAAGCTGCCGATCGTGGAAGCGAAAAGTTGGACGGGCTCTTTCGTTTGCAAGGCGAAGACGAAATCGGCATGAGACGAGTAATACCCCGCGACGCCGATAAGCGCAATCATCGCGAGAACTCCCTCGAGCAGCATCCCGCCATAAGCAATCGGACGGATCGACTTTTCACTCGCGACCTGCTTCGAACTCGTGCCCGACGCGACGAGCGCATGAAAACCGGAGCACGCTCCGCAAGCGACCGTCACGAAAAGCATCGGGAAAAGAAGATCCGATTTTCCGGAGCGGCCGACAGCGGAAAGCCCCGTAAAGGCATCGATCGAGAGATTCGGATGGACGACGAAAATACCGACGAAACCGAGCCCCATCATCGCATAAAGGAGATACGCGTTAAGATAGTCGCGCGGCTGAAGGAGATACTGCACGGGGCAAGTCGACGCGAAGAAGCAATAGACGAGAAGAATCAAAATCCACACCGTCGAAGAAATCTGCGGCATCGGGAAGACGTTGCCGATCCAAACGAACGCGAACATCAAAGGAACGAAAATAAGCGACGCGAAGAGGACCGACATCTTGAAGCGATAAACGCAAAGCCCGAAGACAATCGCCTCGACAATGAAGAGCAAAGACGCCGTCGCAATCGCAGGATCGGCGACGAACGTCCCCGCGATCTGACGATTGAACTCGGCGACTACGAGCACCAAGGCCGACCAGCAAAAGAGGAGGAACATGATCTTCCCCGGTCTACCCAAGATTTCGCCGATCACGGAGCCGATCGACTCCCCTTCGTGTCTTACCGAAAGGTACATCGAAATCATGTCATGCATCGCGCCGATGAAAACGCAGCCGAGCACGATCCACAAAGTGACCGACGCCCATCCGAACTCCGCGGCAAGTACGGGCCCTACAATCGGGCCCGCGCCGGCGATCGCGGCAAAATGATGACCGAAAAGAACAGTCGGATGAGCGGGAACGTAGTCAACCCCGTCCTCTTTCGTAATCGCCGGAGTCGGACGATTTTCATCGACTCCGAGGAAACGAGCGAGCCACTTCGAATAAATGAAGTAGCCGCCGAGGAAAACCACGGCGGCGAGGACGAGAAGTAAGGCTCCGTTCATCAGGCCATCTTCTCCACGGCGAACTTATAAGCGTTCTCGAACATGCGCATCCAAGGCCCGTTGACCTTAAAGACTCCCGGATTATACGAGAGCTGGCAAGCGCGGAAGCCGCGTTCGGGGTGAGGCATCATGATCGTCGCGCGACCATCCTTCGTCGTGAAGGAGGTCTGACCGCCGATCGAGCCGTTCGGGTTATAAGGATAGCGCTCGGTCGCCTGACCACGACCATCGACGAAGTGCGCGGCGCAAATGGAAGGCGTGAAGCCATCCGTATAAACGCGGCCTTCGCCATGAGCGACGGCGATCGGGAGACGCGAGCCCGCCATACCCTTGAAGAAGATCGAAGGCGAATCCTCGAGTTCGATCGTCGCATAGCGCGCTTCGAACTGCTCCGAGTTGTTCTTCACGAACTTCGGCCAACCTTCGGCGCCGGGGATGATATCCTTAAGCTGCGAAAGCATCTGGCAACCATTGCAGATACCGAGCGAGAACGTGTCCTTACGATGGAAGAACTTCTTGAACATCGCTTTGAGCTTGTCGTTGAAGAGGATCGAACGCGCCCAGCCCGAGCCCGCGCCCAAGACGTCGCCGTAGGAGAAGCCGCCGCAAGCGACGAGCCCCTGGAAGTCCTTCAGGTCGACCTTACCCGAGATAAGATCGGACATGTGAACGTCCTGGCACTCGAAACCGGCAAGAGCGAACGCGGCGGCCATTTCGATATGGCCGTTGACGCCCTGCTCACGAAGGATGCACATACGCGGCTTCTTCGAGGGCTTCTTGACCTTCTGCTTTTCATCAGGGTCATAAGTAAGCTTGAAGGTAAGACCGGGATCTTCCTCATCAAGGCCGTTATCATACTCTTCCTTCGCGCAGACGGGATTGTCACGCAAGGCCTGCATGCGGTAAGTCGTTTCCGACCAAGCGCGGCGGAGATACGTGATATCGGTTTCGATCGCCTTGCGCATACCGACGGAAAGCTCGAACTTGCGATCGTCGGTCGGCTCGCCGATAACAACGGCGGAGACCTTCGCATCCTTGAAGATACCGAGAACATCTTCGACCTTATCAGCGGCAACTTGAAGAACGGCACCGGGCTGTTCGTTGAAAAGCTGCTCGAGCGCATCGCCATCAGGCAAGGTCGCCTTAATGCCGCGACCACCCGTGAACGCCATTTCGGCGAGAGTGACGGCGAGACCGCCATCGGAGCGGTCATGATAAGCGAGAGCAAGTTCGCCGCGGACGATAAGCTGCATCGCGTTGAAGAAGCGCTTCAACGTCGCCGCATCGGAGTCGGCATGAGTATTGCCGAGCTGAGCGTAGACCTGAGCAAGCGCGGTCGAGCCGAGCGGATATTCGCCGTTCGAAAGATCGACATAAATGAGCTTCGTACCTTCGCCCGGCTTCAAGTCAGGCGTAAGCGTAAGGCGAACGTCCTTAACGGGAGCGAAGGAGGAAACGACGAGCGACAAGGGAGCGACCTGCTTCTGATTCTCGCCCTTCGAGTCGGTCCAAGTCGTGTGCATCGAGCACGAGTCCTTGCCGACGGGGATCGAAACGCCGAGTTTCGGGCAGAAGTTAAGACCGACTTCTTCGACGGTATCGTAAAGAACCGCGTCTTCACCGGGGTCACCGCAAGGCGCCATCCAGTTAGCGGAAAGACGAATCTGACCGATATTGCCGACATCGGCAGCAGCGAGGTTCATGATCGCTTCGGTAATCGCCATGCGGCCCGAAGCGGGACCCGATATGATCGCAATCGGAGTGCGCTCACCCGTCGCCATCGCCTGACCTTCGTAAGTCTTATAGCCCATCGTCGTAACCGCGCAGTCCGCCGCAGGGAGCTGGAACGGACCCACCATCTGGTCACGCGCGACGCGGCCCGTAACGGTACGATCGGTAATCGTGATAAGGAAGGTCTTATCGGCAACCGCAGGGAGGTGAAGAACGCGCGTCAAGGCATCGATCGGCTTAACGCCATCGAAGTTCGTTGCCACATGTTTCTTCGTGACGCGCTTAACGTTACGAACCATGCGAGGCGGTTTACCGAGGAGGACCTTGATATCCATGTCGATCGGCTTGTCGCCGAAGTGCTCGTCTTCAAGAATAAGCTGACCATCGCCCGTGGCGACGCCGATGAAAGCGACGGGGCAACGTTCACGAGCGCAAAGCTCTTCGAAGAACTTCTTCGCCGTCGGCTTAAGCGCGAGAACGTAACGTTCCTGAGCTTCGCAGCACCAGATTTCCATCGGGTTCATCGAGCGTTCTTCGTTGTGGACTTCGCGAAGAGAGAACTTACCGCCGGTCGCTTCGACGAGTTCAGGGCAGCCGTTCGAAAGACCGCCCGCGCCGATATCGTGGATCGAGAGAATCGGATTCGCCGCGCCGAGATAGGAGCAAGCGTCGACGACGCCCTGACAACGGCGCTGCATTTCGGCATTGCCGCGCTGTACCGAGTTGAAGTCGAGAGCTTCGGAGTTCGTGCCCGTCATCATCGAAGACGCCGCGCCGCCGCCGAGACCGATGCGCATCGCGGGGCCACCGATCTGAACGATCAAAGCGCCGACCGTAACGTCCTTCTTCTGAACCTGACTGCGACGGATAACGCCCATGCCGCCCGCGAGCATGATCGGCTTATGATAACCGCGAAGTTCTCCCGCGACGAGGCCTTCGTAAGTACGGAAGAAACCGCAAAGCTGAGGACGACCGAATTCATTACCGAACGCAGCTCCTCCGATAGGACCTTCGGTCATGATTTGGAGAGGCGTCGCGAGACGAGTCGGGAAGTCGGCGTAGATACGTTCCCAGGGCTGAGGGAAACCGGGGATGCGGAGGTTCGAGACCATGAAGCCGCAGATACCGGCAACGGTTCTGGAGCCTGTACCCGTAGCCGCTTCGTCGCGGATTTCACCGCCGACGCCGGTCGCCGCGCCCGGATAAGGCGAGATCGCCGTCGGGTGGTTATGAGTCTCGACCTTCATGAGCTGGTCAAGCTGATCCTTCTTGAAAGAGTAGGTATTGTTCTTCGGGTTGATCGCGAAGATGTCGGTCTCGAAACCGGTGACGACCGAAGAGTTGTCCTTATACGCCGAGAGCGTATCCTGAGGACGCTTCGCGTGGGTGTTCTTGATCATGCCGAAGAGGGAGTTCTTCTGCTTCTTGCCGTCGATGATGAACTCGGCGCCGAAGATCTTATGACGGCAGTGCTCGGAGTTGACCTGACCGAACATAACGAGCTCGGTGTCGGTCGGATTGCGGCCCGCCTTCGCGAAGCTCTCGGCGAGGTACTTCATTTCGGGCTCGCTGATCGCGAGGCCGATTTCCTCGTTCGCTTCCTTGATCGCGTCGATACCCTTAGCGAGGACATCGAATGTGCGGCCGGGACGAGGTTCATCGACATCGAAGAGATCGGAAAGATCGGCATAAACACCTTCGGTCATCTTATCGTAGAGCGCGCCGAAAGCGACTTCCGAAAGCGCAGGCGTGACGATGAAACGAATACCGCGCTCGACGCGCTTGATCGTCTTAAGGCCGCAGTTGACGAAGATATCAGTCGCCTTCGAGCTCCAGGGCGAGATCGTGCCCTTGCGAGGAGTCACGAAGAAGTCGGCGTCGTCACAGGGACCAACCGCGTTAAGGAGCGTAGAGGCCTTTTTAAGTTCGGCTTCGCTCGTACCCTTCGAAGCTTCTTCAATCGCGTAAACCCACTTCGCGTCAATCGAGAGCTCGGGAAGCTGAGGATCGAGCTTCTTGATCGATTCCTTCAAAGCGTCCATGCGGAACGGGGAATAGGCGTCACTACCAAGGAGAAGTATCATGATGATTATCCTTTTTCAGTTTGAAGAGGGGAAAACGGCGCGGCAATAGATGCCGCTCGGACACTGAAGAGCTTTGCCCTCGAGGAGCATTTCGCCCGATTCGAGCGTCGCCGTCGGGAAAAGTTGAGATAATATGTTCTTCGCAACGATTTCGGAAAGACCCGGCGTATGCGAAGAAAAGAGCACGAACGCAGGATGATTCGAGAGGAGTTCTTTCACGAGAGACAGAGTCTCTTTAAGGTCGCGCTCGATCTTGTACATTTCGCCGCCGGCGCCGCGTCCGAAAGTCGGGGGATCGAGAATTATCGCGTCATATTTATGCCCACGACGAATCTCGCGCTTCATGAACTTATGCGCGTCGTCGACGATCCAGCGAATCGGCTTATCGCCGAGGCCATTGAGGCGAGCGTTCTCGCGCGCCCACTCGACCATACCTTTCGAAGCGTCGAGATGACAGACTTCCGCTCCACCAAGCGCCGCAGCCATGGTCGAACCACCCGAGTACGCGAAAAGATTCAAAACGGAAACACCTCTCTCTTGACCTCGTTCCTTGACCTCATTCCTAATCCACTTCCACTGAGCGCGTTGCTCCGGGAAGATTCCGAGGTGACCGAAGTCGGTACCGCCGAGCTTGAACTTTATCCCGGCGGTTTCGATAGTCCATTCTTTAGGGAGATTGGTGCGCCCGTGCCATCGATTACCGTCTTCGCGATCGAAGCTCGCGTCGGCACGATTCCAGCGATCGTCGCTCAACTCGGGCCGCCACATCGCCTGAGAGCAAGGCCTCGCGAGCACATACTTTCCGAAACGTTCGAGTTTACGACCGTCGCCGGAATCGATGAGCTCGTAGTCTTCGATCACTTATTAAGCTCCGTATCGTAGTCGATTTTCTGTCGAACGCTCGGCAGGCACGTCTTGCTCGATATCGCGGCGGAAAGTTCGTTAGCGCGATCTTCATCGTACCACCAATAGGTGAAGATACAATCTTCATCGGAGTATTTCGAAAGTACCGTGCGAGGCGTGCCGAACTTATTCCAATAAAGAAGGCGCGTTTCATTATTCATCCAAAGGAACGCGTAAGGGCACTGATCGGCAATCAGCTTATCGATACGCTTATAAGCGTCGTTTCGCTCCGCCACGCTCGTCATCCCTTTCTCGGCGCGGATGATTTCATCGACTTCCGCAGACTTGAAACCGGTGATATTCGAGGAGCTCTTACGATCGGCTTCAGAAGATTTCCACATCGTCTCGGGCGAACGGAAAATGCTCGCGCCCCAACTCGACCACGTCATATCGTAATTGAAGCTATCCATATCGCGCATCCAACCGGCAAAATCCTTGCGGGCGATATCCATATCGATACCGAGCTTCAAAAGCGACGCGTTGAAAAGCGCGAGGAACTTATCTTCCGTCCCGCTACGCGAAAGGAATACGAACTTGAAAGGACGACCGTTCTTTTCGAGCTTGCCCGTCTTAGGATTCTTTTCCCAACCGGCTTCCTTCAAAAGCGCCGCGGCCTTCTCGAAATTATATTCGTACATTTCGTTGGGACAAGGATTCGACTCGTCGTAAAGATCCATGAAGTACGAGTTTATAAGCTGGTAAGCGTTATACATCATCGTGCGATTCATCTGCTCGCGGTCGATAAGATAGCTCATCGCTTGGCGAACTTTAAGATCATCAAACGGGAATCGACGCATATTCATCGCAAAGCCCTGAAAACCGACCGGCTCATGATTCGTGACGCTACGCTTCAGGATCCAATTCTTGGCGAACTTTTCCCCATTCGTTTCTCGAGCCATAATACGAGCGGTATAAACAGGGTATACATCAATCGCGCGCTTCTTGAAAGCCTCGAAAGCGTTCTCGTTGTCGATATAATATCGTAAGACGAGCTTATCGAAGTTGCAAACGTACTTGCAGCTCGGCATGTCCTTCTTCCACCAATTCGTCACACGCGAAAATTCGGTTTCAACCTGCTCTTCGATTCGCGTAAGCATATAAGGCCCCGACACCGGCGCATTCAAGAGTTCGAGTTTATTGAAATCCTGACCATCGAAATAGTGCTTCGGCATAATCTGAAACATGCCGCAGTTGATGATGTCGCGCCAATCGGGATCGGAGCCGCCCTTCTTCGTGAAACGAATCGTACGCTCGTCGAGAATCTCGGGCGGATCGAAATATCCTAGGATCACTTTATAAGGACCGGTATCGCTCATCGGCGACATAATCTGATCGAACGTCCAGCGAACGTCTTCCGCCGTTATCTTCTCTCCGTCAGACCAACGGGCATTCTCGTCGATAACGAAAGTGAACGTAGTACCATCATCAGAGATCGACCATCGACGAGCAAGCGACGGCGCAAACTCAAGCGTCTCCGTATCGGTCGTGATCAAGGGATCATACATGAGCGAGAACGTCATGCGCGTATACGTGTTCGAGTCCACGTAGTAATTGAAGCTCTTCGGACCCTGACCGCCATTGAAACGGATAGTTCCGCCCTTCTTCGCAAGCGGCGAAGCGATAGGATCGGGAGTATCCTGCCAGTCTTCGGCGGGATACCAAGTCTCACACAGAGCGACAAGCGGCAACATAACCGCCACAGCAGAAATCATCTTTGAAATCATATTGAGGTATTATACCAAAATTCTGCGGAAAAAGCAAAGCGCCGCGTGCTACTCCGCGGCGCTTCTAGTTTGGAAAAGCGAGGCCTTTTGATTACCAGGCGTAATGCGCGAACGCCTTGTTGGCCTGAGCCATCTTGTGGACGTCGTCACGCTTCTTGATGACGTTGCCCTGGCCCTGGAACGCGTCGATGATCTCGGCGGCGACCGCGGCCGGCATGCCCATGCCGTGGCGGGCGGACGCGAACTGCGTCGTCCAGCGGAGCGCGAGCGACATCTGGCGGTTCGCGGCGATCGGCACCGGGACGGGGTACGTGGTACCGCCGACGCGACGGGTCTTCACCTCGACCTGCGGCTTCATGTTGTCGATCGCGGCGGAGACGACCTCGAGGGCGCTCTCCAGCGGCTTCTCGTCCTTCACGAACTTGGACGGATCCTCCTTCATCTTCTCGGCGACCTTGTCGATCGCACCGTAGACGATCTTCTCGGCGACGGTCTTCTTGCCGTCCTGCATGATGACGCGGATCATGTGCGCGACGAGCTCCGAATTGTACTTCGGATCGACAACGACGCGCTTGACAATCTTCTTACCTCTGCGGCTCATGGCTTACTTCCCCTCTTCCTTCTTCTGACGCTTCATGCCGTACTTGGAACGGCTGCGGTTGCGGCCCGCAACGCCGAGGGAGTCGAGCTTGCCACGGATGATGTGGTAACGGACGCCAGGAAGGTCCTTCACACGGCCGCCGCGCACCAGCACGACGCTGTGTTCCTGAAGGTTGTGGCCTTCGCCGGGAATGTAGGCCGTCACTTCGTAACCCGTCGTCAGGCGCACACGGGCAACCTTACGAAGAGCGGAGTTCGGCTTCTTAGGGGTCATCGTCTTGACGACGAGGCAGACGCCACGGCGCTGAGGGCAGCTCTTAAGCGCGGGCGACTTCGAATGCTTAGCGAGGGGCGAACGGCCCTTGCGGATCAGCTGATTGATAGTCGGCATTTAGTTTTTTCCTTACTTTTCCAAACAATGTCTGTGTATTATATCAAATACCCCCCAGCTTGCGCAAGGGGGTATTTATGATTTTCTTAACTCATCCGAAGCGATAAGTCAAGGTTACGCCCGCCTGATGCGAGTAGCCGGCGTTCGTCTTGAAAATCTTGGCATTCGCAGCCGTCTCGCCGTTATCCTTATCCCAGTACTTCTGGTTCTCGCCCTTCATGAAGACGAGGCCGTAGCACGCGGCGATTTCGAAGTCACCCCAGGTCCAAGCAAGACCCGTTACCGCCATGTGACGATTACCGGCGGGAAGCATCGTCGAGCCGCGATTATCATCCTCGGAGCTCGGGTCCATATCGTAGACGTAAGAAAGCATCCAGGTCCAATCTTCCGCGAAGTCCCACGCACCACCAACGCCGAAGCGGAACGTATCGCGCCAACCTAAATCGATATCCTTATCACCTCCCGGAAGATCGAAGTGAAGGCTTTCGAGATCAGACCATCCGGTCCACATCATCGTGTAACCTAAATGAACCGTTTCAATAGGATCATAGTTGATACCGACGGAAACCTGCTGCGGGAGACGGATATTCGCTCCGCCGCGACCGTTTCTCTGAGCAAGCTGCTGGTCAATACCAGCTTGAAGCATTGCAGGGACTGTTTCGCCATATGCGCCTTTCGAAGTACGAAGCTTGCCGCGAATGCGAGTATCGATATAAGAGCGATACATCGCGCCGATCGAGAGATTGTCGAGAATTTTATAGCGAGTAGAAACTTCCCAACCCCAGTCGGCACAACCGTTATCGCCCTTCAAACGCGTATTAGTATGCCCAACCTTACCCAGACCTGGGTAGAAAATATTCGGTGACTGATACTGCTCGAAGGTGAAGTAAAGGAGACGAAAGCCGGCGGCGACCGACCAGTCTTCCGTAATATCGTACGCAAGATTCGGGCTGAAAACAACGCCCTGAACCGTCGTCTCGGTAGTATTCCACGCGAGATCCCAACTATCGCGATATTTCGAACCGATACCGTATTCAGGCGCGATTCCCATACCGAAGGTGAAACCGGATTCGCCGATCGGTTGAATAAGGTAGGCGTGAGGAAGAAGGAACGTACCGGGATCCATGTGTCCCTGATGCTTGCCGCTGACCGAAACGTCAGCATACGGCTTTTCGATAATCGTACCGACAGTAATCGTCGTCGACTTGAAGTCCGACATCGTAGCGGGGTTATAGAAAACCGCCGAGCCGTCAACCGCCTTACCGACAACCGCGCCACCCATAGCGGTAGCCTTAGCCGAAGCCTGATTAAGCGCAAAGCCGCCCGCGAACGCCGAAAGCGTCGAAGCCGCGAATACAACTAACATGAGTTTTTTCATAGTTCTTTCATCCTATTACGGGTTAAAGATTTGTGACATTATACCATATTCTGTCGCACCGTGTCAATAGCAGCGAAAATATGATATAATATAGAACGTTATGATGACAATCGAAGATATCCCAGCGGTCAATAAAGCGCTGAAGGCAGAGTTCAAAGCTCACTCGGCGCCGATTATCGAGCTTATCGAAGCTCAAACTCACGACCCCTTCTGTGTTCTGGTCGGTACGATTCTTTCGGCGAGAACGAAGGACGCTTGCACCGCCGGGGCAGTTAAACGCCTATTTACTGCGGGAGGGGACAGCCCTCGGGGGCTAGCTAAGCTTTCAATCGAAGAACTCGAAAAGCTCATCTATCCTGTCGGGTTCTTTCGCGACAAAGCGCGGCACTTGCACGAGCTACCTAAGGTTTTGAAAGAAAAGTTCGGCGGAGTCTTGCCGCGAACTGTCGAAGAACTCTGCGAGCTTCCGGGAGTCGGAAGAAAGACGGCGAACTTAACGGTAGCGGTCGGCTTTAACTTACCTGCGATTTGTGTTGACGTTCATGTTCATCGAATCAATAACTGGCTTGGGCTCGTTAGAACCAAGAAGCCGGTTGAGACCGAGATGAAGCTACGTGAGATTTTGCCGCGTAAATATTGGAAGACTTGGAACAGTCACTTCGTTTCCTTCGGGCAGACTCGTTGCGATCCGGTAAGACCAAAGTGTGACGGATGTCCGATCAAAAAGTTCTGCGATAGCCCTAAAAAACGATAAGCACAGTTTTCACTGTGCTTTGTATGGTGGAGGTAGTCGGAGTCGAACCGGCGACATGCTGCTTGCAAAGCAGCCACTCTACCAACTGAGTTATACC
>JAKSOZ010000004.1 GCA_024405265.1 Kiritimatiellia bacterium
GCAAGCCTAGAGGGTTAATCTTTCGGGGTCTGTCCCCGCTTACTTTGAATACTGAGACCGCTTCAATTCAATACCGTGAGCCGCTCGGGGGACGGCAATATATTGAACGGAGGACGGTAATGATTTGAATGGGGGACGGTAATGATTTAAACCGGTCCCGATATTGATTTGAGCCTATCTCGGTATTGATTCGATCATGCCTCGGCTCGCCTCCAGGCTTAAGTTATTCGGAAGTTCTCGGCAAAGTCTTTCAATCGTAGAGACTCGACAACATCTGGTTAAAGTATATGGACCAACCTTTGCATAATATGCCCAAAGCTCTTCCGGGAACATCTCGGCAAAGCGGGGATAGGCCGATTGCTGACTATACTGCAAAACACGGCAAAGTTCGCTAGCCTGACGACGCGATAGTCCTGCCAGCACACGAGAGGCCAACATCAACTGCTCGATATACATGATGTATCCACCGCTTTCTGTTGCGAATCGCTTAAGACACTCCGGAGGAGGATTATCAAAATAGACATTCATCACTTCCTTTGGCACCATGAACTCCCCTTTAGGTTCCGTATCGGTATCAAGCAGAATCTTGCTTCTATGCTTTTGCTCGGGATACATGAAGACTTCGAAAAGGAAGTCGTTCGCGATAGGATCGATATCCGTAATTTGAAGAACATAACAAATAAGCGAAGCAACAGATCTGCCGCGTCCGGGGCCAAGATATTTACCGGACATACGAATCTGCCGCGCTTCACGAGCTTTTGCGAATACATAATCACTTTGACCAAGCTTCCTCATCGTCTCAAGCTCATACTCAAGGCGCCATTTGAGCTGCATGTTCATTCTACGGTATCGAATCTTCGCCCGCTCATAAAGATAGTCCAATACTTTCATTACTTGAGTTTCCTTACTTTCTCGAATTCCTTGAACATCGTTCCCTTCGGCCAAAGCTGATTCTTTTCGAAGTCGGCCTCCGCAACTTCTTCCGACATGAAGCGCGTATTCCAAGCGAAGTTAAGATGATGATAGATGTGCGCGACTTCCGCGGCAAGCTGTCCGTCCGTCATCTTCTTGTAATACTGCTCTTTAACACTTAGACCGGAGGCTATCTGTAGCTGTTCTTTCGCATAGTCATGTAGGAACGACAAACTCCCCGCCGCTTCGCGCAAGTGGCGTTCGAAGCGCTCCCATTTAATCAACTCCTCGGGCGGAATTTTCTTTTGTAACTGTGCCATTCTGAGCCATCCTTTCTTCATTTTATAATACCATCAGCTTTTAGATACGAGATTATCCGCGGTATTCCAACGAGGAGTGCAATGGTAATCGTCAGACAACTTACCGGCTTTAGTGGGCTGAACGGATATAGAACGAAAATAAGATTTACTACGGCATAAGTCATGTAGAACATCCTTCGTACACTATTCTTGGACTTTACCCATGCGTAGACAAGCCCAATATCAAAAAAGAGCATAATCGTTGCAATAATCCTTGCTCGCATAATCCAACTAAAATAACAATCCGCCCAAAAGGATATGATCATTAATGACGATATGACGATGCCGATCTCCGAGCTCGTAACCCGGAACCTTTCTCTTATCGATGCCGTATAAATCGCGGCACACAGCGGAAACAGTGTTATTAGCAAGTCTTTCATTTTGCACCTTTCTTATTTAACGACATAACTTCTAACATCATTCCAGCAAAGACCGATATCATTCCTCGAAGTCGGATCAACTCCTATGTCCAACAAGAACCGTTCATTCTTCGGCGCGGCAAAACCGCCCATAGCATGCTGATCGTCGCGGTAGGTCAGGTACCAGAGAAGATTATTCCCATGTACATCCCTAAAATCAATCAACTCCTTGATATATTCATAACGCATACTCGTAACACTGTGTTCATACCCTCCATCTTCAAAACGTATAAGCGCATTTATAGCATATTCGATCACCGTGGATAGTTCCTCTTCATCATAACACATAGCACCCAAGTCGTCCCAAGTTTGAACGAGCATAAACTTTTTTTCGTTCTTGGAGCTGAAAAGCTTCTTAAGTCGAATATCGAGTGGGCGAATCGAAATCATGGATGTTTGACGAGCCACCGAATCCGTAGCATTCTCCGACATCCACCGACGCATTGGAACCGCATCCGCAAACGCTTTCTGGATCAAAGGATTTTTCATTACCTCGCCTTCCAGCACCTTATCGACTTGCCACCAGTAATGCGAGTATCTGATTGTTGTCCATGCGGCGACTTTAATGGCATGGTCTACATCAGAGGTCATTATCCGCGCAAAGATAGCCAAAGCTTCTTCAGCCTTTAACTGTTTAAACGCCAACTTCAAACGACGAACGATCTCAGCAGGCGTCATGTTATCAGTTAGCCGATACTCCGGCATCAAAGCAATATCTTTCATGGTCTTATTTCCTTTCCGCATCTGATAAAGCAAGAACCGTGCCAAACAAAAACCGCGGCATTTCTGCCGCGGCCTTGTTCAAAGTTTGACCCAGTGTTCAGAAGTTAAACAATCATGGGTTGATAACGATTAGCAGATCTATTGCACCTTCCGCATAGCATGCGATCTCGTATTCGTTGTATACGAAGTGAAGTCCATCTTTCGCGAGGTAGAAGTTATCGATAACTTCCGGGTCATCTTGGAGCGCCTCATGAGAACCGAGTCGAACAAGCGCCGCGGCCTTAAGTTCGCTCTTGAGGCCCTCAATACGCTCTTTGGAAAGGAACTCGCTCAAGGGCAATTTATCGCCGGTCTTACGTGATATCGTCCCGACCGTCACCTTCCCGGAGTCATGAGCACCGCCGGAATAGACCCATTCGTCCATCTTGTAACTGACGTATCTATCATCGGCATAGACGATCTCGTACTTGCCTTGGCTTTCGCGCGTCGTGAGCCCCGTGCCGACTAGGTCGTGGTCGTCAAGGCGCATATCCATCGCGAAAAAGCGACACTGATCGAGATAATTGATCCTCGCACACTCTCCATGACAAGTATTCGTATTCACTTGAGCATACTTACACCCGGCAAGTAGCGCCAACATCAACAAACAAATATTTCTCATTCTATACTCCTTTTGTTATTCGATTATTCTTTCTGACGGCGGTCGTTCGTTTTCATCACGAAGCGAGACGAAGAACTCGTAATGATTATACTTTTCAGCTGCTGACTCACCCTCCTTGAAAAGCATTACCAGGTACTGATAAACCGATGGAAGCGCCTTTTCAAGAATCGGCTCAAGCTTGAAGATATCTTCGGTTTGTTCGGTAAGATCGCAAATGCTCCACGATTGTGCCATAGCCCCGAACTCACGCTTGATCATTTCAAGCGCCGCGTGGAGTGAGCGATAATCCCACACTCTACGCGCGTCCATATCCGTACACGCATCATGCTTAATCTTATCCAGTCTTATGTGATAGTACATGGCATTACCTTCTTATGTTTTAAGTCGCTTTAGCCGACCTGAATCATCCATAATTCCTTGCAAACCACAGCCGCCTCTTCGCGGGTCGCAACCGGGAACTTATAGACCTCACGACCATTCCACCAATAGGTGAAGAACGGATGGGCTTTGCGAAGTTCTTGCAGTTTCGCAAGCATCTCCTCGCTATAAGAAACGCCGCGATTGGGGAAGAATTCAATCGAACGGACAACATGCTCGCCCCTAAAATTCTCTGCCAGTTGCACAGCGAAGCCGGACGGACGGAACCAGTACGAATGGCTCACCGTCTCCCAACCCTCTACTTCCAGCTCATTCCAGTATTCGACATTGCCCTCGTCTGCCGCCTGACGAACAACATCTTTCGTCAATTCCACAAGCTTTTCAGCCTCCGGATCAACAGTTATGAGCGACTCCTGATACAACACCGACAACGCATCTATCGCAACGTCAAGGCCACTCTTTGCGACCGCTTTCTCGAATACGTCGCGCAAATCTCGATAAGGATCTTCTTCTTTACGACAATTCAGAAGTTCCGGTCCCTTAAGATAATGGAGATACTGCAGGATGCCGCTCTGCAAATAGACCTGCAACTTCGACTCGGCAATTGAGAACTTAAGATTATTCGACAACCAGTCGACAATATGCTGTGCGTAGTTAAGCGAGATAAAGCGTCCCGGTTTCTGCTCGTTCTCGTAGCCAAGAATCCCTTTGGTCGTCTTAAAACTGTAGTCGCAAACGGTTTTAGTACCGTCCTTTGTTAAATAAATCACAAAGATGTTGGCAGCTTGATTTGTGAACAGTCCCTGTTGAACATAGCGGTCGATTTGCGCATCCTGATCAACGGCATCCTTCACCTTATTCTCAATGATGACAAGCTTATCCCCATATGTAATGCGGATGTCAACATAGCCGGTTTGGCAGGTGACGGAGAAATTCTCCTCAGAATACGGCAACAATGCTGGCGCCAGATCCGAGCGCTTCGCCGCCACGTACTCAATGAACGACTTACAGACATCCGGCTCCTGAAGAAGCCGCGCAAGAATCCGCGTATGCGCATTTTCACTCGCATGCATCTCGTCCAGGACATTGAACGGCATCGCCGCCTTTCTCGGCTCAAATGCTGCAAACTTACGCTTCAACTCTTCAGCAAACTCTTGATAATTCATTGTATCGATCCTTTCTGTCGTTTTAGTGGTTTTTGTTTCCACCCTCAACATTAGCAACATTCATGCCAAGGCAAAATCGCGGCATTTCTGCCGCGGTAGTGGTCAGATTTTGGTCGGGCGGTCAAAAAAGGATATTTTAAGATACTCTTATACTTTATCTATTCTAACCTTTTTAATCATTATCTAGCAATAACAATTGCTCCCTAGCATTCCTACACCCCATCTTATGAGAGATTTCAAAATACATCTTAGCTTTTGACACACTCCTTTCAACACATATGCCATGTAAGTAATAAAAGCCTACAGCATACACATCATCCCCATCGGCTCTAACTTTCATTCTATACTCAGGATCTGTATAGTTTTTAAGATCATTTGCCCACAAATTTTTCAACCTTATACCTGCTAGTTCATCGCCTAAATTATGTGCCTCCCATAGGCTCTCTACACCATAAGCAATATCTCGATATTTTTCATAGCATAGTGAAATCTCACCAATTTCGCAAAGCGCACCAGCATCTTTTAATGTCGCCGCTTCACACAAGCAAAGATAAGAGTCCTCTGTTGGTTCATAATCTCCTTTCGATTCATCTCCCTTAAGGCAATCATAAAGTCCAACAAAAGCTTTTGCGATTCCATTACTTGCTTCAACCGCCAATTTAAATTTAGCAGTTCCCTCTGCTTCTGTGGCAATCATCTTTTTAACAATCTCTGCTACATCATCTATCTTAAACCGATACCTACCAATATTCTTTTGAACCTTCTCAACAATGCTTTTATCTTGCAATGCTTCCTCTCCAAAATACATGAGAAGAAAATCAGCAGCTCTTTTTACGCCCAATGCATAAGCGCGCTCAAGCATAGTCCTACCTTTTATCGAATCTTTTGGCATTCCACTTCCATTAACACAACACACCCCCATATAAAACAACGCGAGTGGGTTATTCTTCGCTGACTCCTCCTTTAGAATTTCAACCTCTTCTTTAAAAATCGCCTCCTCTCTTTCTTTATTCTTCTCGCCTCGATACCCCATCCAATCCTGTTCTATGAGCAACCTTTTATGTTGCGCATTAACAAAACGCCCATTTATTGGATCATTATCACCGGGCTCAAAATATGGCCCGTTATCAATTTCGTCAAGCTCGTTATTCATATTTATCCTTTCTATCGATTCATAAAGTGTCTACAGACCAGTACTTCATTGCCCAATCAATTATCTTAGTATGCCGCTTGGCAATTGCATCAACATCCCACACTCGACCATTTCGAGCCTTATCAATACTTGCAAAATCTTTTATTTCCATCTGCTGACGCAACAATCCTAGTTCTTCGTACTCTTTTATCTTATCATCAAACGGATGATTACTAACCTTAATATTATGTTTAAGTGAAAGCAACACTAGATTTCCTAATGCATTCATCCATCCGCCTGTCACAATCCCTTTCTCCTTGTTATCTACATCTTCGTATGCTCCATAACCAGCGGCTATTGGATCATTATTGGTAGGCGTCTGAGGAGCGATATGCTCAATACTGGGACTCACAACTTCTGTTTTTATATCCGATGGCGCATTATACCCTACGGTTCTCATGCTTCGCTCATATTGCCACAAAAGATATTCATCAACGGCATTATTATAAAAATCACTCTGATCCAATTTCCATCTGACATCAGAATCGCTCCAATATCCCCATTCTCGAATACCATTCTTGATACCTTCTATCGCCCTATCAACATTCTTGCTCTCGTAAAGTTCTTTAAGAACATTCCCCAACCGCGCATCCGTATCAACGTTCGCCCTTCGAGCACATAACTTCACCCTGAAAATTAAATTCTCCAGGCTTCTCAACATTCTCTCTTCAGTCTTTTCATCAACACTCAAGTGACCCATCCTAATAACAAACGGATAAACCAAGTCCAGCATACCTAAGGTCCGAAGTCTAATTGCTATATCAGTAGTATTGTCTCGAAAACTCTTTACCGATTGAAAAGCATCAGACAATTCTCTCGAAAAGTTTTTGATCCAGATTCCTTTATTCGACGATCCCTTCAACACCTTCTTAATTGAAGAAATGATATCATCAGAATAGAACCCGATCCTAGAGCGCCAATACGCAGCCAAAATAGAATCTTCTGCAATATCAACTTGAGCAATAAGTTGATAAATACTAGCAAAGTTCTGACGAACACTCTCATCTATCTCATTTTGAGATTTCCGATTTTCTCCTTCCTTATAAACCTGAAGAAGGAAAAAAGCTTTTAGGATTTCAAGCTTCGACAAATCCTTGCCTCGATCATTTTGAAAGGAAAATATTTGCGCTGCCATCGCTCTGTCTTTTACTTCATACTCTGTAATCAAAGCGCTATTCAACCGAGTTGCTAAATTGCAAACCTCAGCATCTGGTAGCTCCTTGAGCTTCTTGCGGAAATATTCGAGCGCATCTACAAACGCATTCTCAGAAGTTGTCTTGCCGGGTATCTTTCGATTTTCGCCCTCTAGAATATACCTATTAAAGCACTCCCTGTCGTAATCAACCGTGCGAAAACGATACTGAGAATATTCGTCTTCCCGTATATATGTAGTTATGAGTTTATGCCTCAGTGCTTTGACTTCGCGCTCGGATGAACAAGAAAGAGCATCTATAACTGCCTTCATAAAAATGATGCTAGTCGTAACTCTCTGCTGCCCATCAATTAAGCCATATACTGAACTTCCATCTTCACCATTTGCAGTCTCAACCAAGAAATGTCCCAAATAATAATCACCTTGAGACTCTTGAAGATCTTCGAGAAATTGCTTCCACTGCTTCTCTCCCCATGCATATGCGCGTTGATATGTTGGAACAACAAAAAGCCGGCTTTGCGTTCCAATAAACTCTCCAAATTTTAGCATACTAAATTCCTTTCCATTACAAATACTTCCGCACCGTATTCCGGGAGCAGTTGAGGGCTTCGGCGGCTTTAGTTAAGTTCTGCCCGTACTTATCGTATACGTGGCGAATGTGGTACTTCGTCGCCTCTTCGAGGTCATCGGGAACGACGCCGGAGTCCGACTTGCAAGCGACATCCACTAGTCCCGCATTCATCTCGCGATGCTCCTTCAAAAGCGCGGCAAAATCGCTCTCCTCAAGAACAGTTGCACGCTCAAGAACATTCAGAAGTTCGCGCACATTGCCAGGATAGTCATACTCTTTGAGCGCGGCGATTTGTTCTTCCGAGAGAGTCGCGTTATCGTGATGCTTGCGCCACCAAGAGTTGGCGATATCCCCGATATCCTCCTTGTGTTCGCGCAAAGACGGGATGCGAAGTTGAACGACATTGAGTCGTTGGAAGAGATCGGCGCGGAACTTCCCTTCTCTCACGCGGACAGGAAGATTGCGATTCGTAGCCGTGATAAGACGGACATCAACCTCGATCTCCTCATGTCCTCCAACGCGCATAAACTTCCCGCCTTCGAGAACGCGCAAAAGGAGCGCCTGTGCTTCCGGCGGAAGTTCGCCGATCTCATCGAGGAAGAGCGTTCCTCCGTTCGCCATTTGAAAAAGGCCATCCGTAGTTTTGTCCGCGCCTGTGAATGCGCCCTTCTCGTAACCGAAGAAGCGGCTCTCCAAAAGCTCGGGATTCACACTCGCACAGTTGAAAGCGATGAAGTTCTCCTCCTTGCGCGGCGACTTGGTGTGCAGCTGATTCGCAACAGTCTCCTTGCCGGTACCACTTTCACCGATAATGAGGACGCGGGCGTCACCATGCGCGGCAACTTTATTGATGCGCTCTTGGAGAGCTCGCATCTGGAGCGACTTGCCGACAAGCTCGCGATTTCCATAGCGACGATAATTATTGCGCAGCTTCTCAAGATCGGAAGGTAGCGTTTTCACGTTCTGCGCGATAAACTTGATCACCTTCCCGTAAGAGTTCTCGTCTTGATAGTTGCGATAAGCATACATCGCAGCTTCAATAAGCTCATCCGCCTGCTTCGAGCTATCATCCTCAACCACTATCCCGAACTCCTCTGCGACAGAATCCGTAAGCGAATCGGCAGGACGAACCTTCAGTTCCAACAATTCGGACAGCTCATCGGCAACATCGGTTTCAAAGACGCTGATCCAAGAGACTTGAACGCGCTTCTTTTGAAGCTTTACGAGCGACTCTTTCAAAGCTGCGGAATCTTGAGAGAGCGAAACGCCAAGAATCACGATGCGGTCGTACTTCGTGACCTCTCCCAGCAATTCAGGAAGCCGACGCTTGCTTACACCAAGCACATCGGCTTTAAACTCAAGCGCCATAAGAGCCACTGCCGCGGCAGTAGCATAATCATGGTGTCCCCACCCGGTCAAAATCAATGTCTTCATATTTCTTGTCCCTCTCTACGAGATATATTATACCATATTTTGACCTTAGCGGTTAAGATTTTACCGCAGCTTGCTCAAAAATCCGCGCCGCGCTAAGCAGAGGTGCGATGGCGGGTGAATCGTGCAGATTCCTTGAAATATGTACGTTAATCCAACCGAATTCTGCGAAGACGATTGTTCGACAAGAAGGGTTTTGTTATAATGGGGTCTCGATTAAATGAAGGAGTATTTTTATGAAAAAGATCGCATTCTTCGGTGCCCAATCTTATGACCGCGAAGCTTTCGACGCGGCAAATAATGGTAGATACGAGTTGCGCTATTTCAGAACTCGTCTCGCGCCGACCTCCCTTCCGCTTTCCGACGGATGCGACGCGGTGTGCGCCTTTGTAAACGACACGCTCAACAAAGAAGTAATCGCCGGCCTTAAAGTGCGCGGCATCAAGCTTATCGCGATGCGCTGCGCGGGGTACAACAATGTCGATCTTAAGGCCGCTTATGACGAAGGCATTACCGTAGTTCGTGTTCCCGCCTACTCGCCTTACGCGGTAGCTGAACACGCCGCCGCCCTCCTCCTTACCCTGAATCGCCATCTCCACAAAGCTGCCGCGCGAACTCGCGACTACAACTTCTCGCTTAACGGCTTAACCGGCTTCGATCTCCACGAGAAGACCGCAGGCATCATCGGAGCGGGCAAGATCGGTCGCATTTTCGGCGATATAATGAAGGGATTCGGGATGAAAGTCCTCGCTTTCGATCACTTCCCCGTCGAAGGTAATGGGTTCGAATATTGCGATATGGACCGCATTTTCAAAGAAGCGGACGTGATTTCGCTTCACTGCCCGTTGACACAAGACAATCACCACCTCGTCAATGCCGAGAATCTCGCCATGATGAAGAAAAACGCAATCCTGATCAACACTTCACGCGGCGGACTTATCGACTCCGATGCGCTCCTCAATGCGCTGCGCGAAGGTCAAATCGGCGGAGCGGGGCTCGATGTCTATGAAGAAGAGGGAGAGTGGTTCTATGACGACCACTCCGAAACGATCAAGCAAAACAAGAATCTCTCGCTCCTCGTTTCAATGCCGAACGTGATCATCACTTCTCACCAGGCATTCCTCACCCACGAAGCGCTTTCGAATATCGCGACTATCACCTTGAAAAATCTCGATGATTTCTTCTCCGGCGCAGATCTCAAATCACGCGCCGTAGCGTATTCGTAGATCGTATCGTCTTGGCAATCAAAATTACCAAAATCCCGGCGGCGACATGCTCGAAAATCGAGAGCTGCTCGACTTCACAGCACGCTGAAATGCGCGGCAAAACTTCAAAAGGCAGCATATTGACGGCGATACCGCAGAGTATCGCGCCAAGTGAGATGACGAGCGCATAAACGATAGTCGGCTTCTTACCGATCAAGGTCGCAACCGTCGAAAGCGAAGCCGCATTGATCGCGGGACCGACCATCAGGAAGACAAACGCCGCGCCTGGAGTAAGCCCTTTTAAGACCATCGAAGCGGCAATCGGAATAGAGGCCGTCGAACAAACGTACATCGGGAATCCGATAATGACCATCGCAGGCATCGCGAGAAAATCATTTCCTCCGAAAGCGGTAGCGAAAAAGTTCTCAGGAACGAGTACCGTCACAAGCGCCGCGACTACCAAGCCGAACGACAAAGGCTTCACGATTTCCGCGAAAAGTTCATCCGACTTCTTCAAGACTTTCAAAACGACGTTCTCCTTCTTCGCTTGATCAGGAGAAGCCTCTTTTTCATGACTTCCGCAACAGCAGCAACAGCAATGACTTTTTTTCACGGTAGAGGGCTCGTCCGAATCTTTCTCGGACTTCGTCATGAGATTGACGGTCTCGCCTCCGATGATGCCGGTCAGAAACGCCGCGATAGGACGAGCAATGGCGAAAACCGGCCCTAAAAGCGCGTAGGTCGCGAGAATCGAGTCGATACCCGTCTGAGGCGTCGAAATCAAAAATCCGGCAGCCGCGCCTTTCGAAGCGCCCGACTTCCGCAAGGCCTGAGCCAAGGGGAGAACACCGCACGAGCAAATCGGGAGCGGAACACCGATCAAGACGGCGTTAAGAACACCCTTCCAACCTTTGGCTTTGCCCATAGCTTTTTCCGCCCATTCGCGCGGCATTAAAACACCGACAACACCCGCCAAGAGAAAGCCGCCCAAGAGCCAAGGAGCCATCATCGCAAGAACATTCCAAAATGCAACGAGAATTTTCATTTCTTTCCTCCCACTTCCACCTTTTAACTTCTAACTTGCATTACGCGAGCTTGGAAAAGCTTTCGAGCGCTTCAGCGAGTGACTCAATCGTCTCGTCGGCATCGCCCTTTTCCATTCCTTCACGTACGCAGTGGCGAATGTGTTGATCGAGCATCAAAAAGGAGAGCTTGTGAAGTCCGCCATTGACGGCGTTGAGCTGAGTGAGGATGTCTTCACAAGCGACTCCGCTCTCGATCATATTCTTGATACCATTCATCTGCCCGATCAGCTTATTGAGCCGAATCGTCAGCATCTTCGAGGTTTCTTCTGTACGCATTGTCTTTATCGCCTTTCAATGCCGCACATTATACCATACCCCCGTAGGGTATGTCAAGAACAAGGCGGCGATTCTAGGCTATGTCCGCCTGACGGCGGGGTTCGCGCCACTAAGATTCTCCGTTCAGGAGAAGCGCCGAAGGAGCGAGCAAGAGACGCTCCTTAAGTTAGGTGAGGCTAGTGACGCGAACTTGAGTGTCGAGCTGAGTGATTGAGAGCGTTTCGGTTCGGCTAGAGAGCGTTTAGGCGCAAGCGAGACGAGGAGTTAAAGACGGCGGGACGCCGGATAAGACGACGAAGTATCGCGATGCGAATAGACGCTATTATAGCCGGGAGAAACGCTCTTCAAAAACGGGCGCGAGACCGAAAGCGAAGCGGCAGCTCGCCGAATACGACCAGGGTGCCATGCGCGGCGAATTTGGCCGCCGTCAGCCGAGCGGACTAGACTGAGAAGATGACTCGCTTGAAGCGGCTCGGGTTGAGACTAATCTAAAGATTGTCGAAACCCGTAGACGCCGAAAGCGAGGCTCTTATCAGTCAGGAGCACGGTTGCGGGCAAATTCGCCGACACGCTGACAAGGCAACAGCTTCAATCTGCGTGCTGCTTTTCCGAAACTTCTCCGTAGAGAGCACTGTGTCAAAATTATGAGAATAAACGAAAGAGTACTACCCTCACAGGTGAGAGTAGTACTCTAGGAGTCGATAAGGCTATATTTTATTCTTCGACGAGAGCCTTAGGCGCGGGAGCGACCTTGGCGACGGAGACGGTAGCCGTCTTCTTGTTCGGGCCGATCGTCACCTTCTTCTGCGCGACGCGGAACTCTTCGTTAGCGACGACGGCGGTGACCGTGTGGTTGGCGTTGAGCGCGCGGAAAGGCTCGTTAGCGGTAACGGGCGTACCTTCTTCGACGACTTCGTCGCCCTTGACGACGCGGTCGAGATAGAGCTCGACTTCTTCGGGCTGGATCTCGTCGGCAAGCTTCTTCGGGACGACGACCTTAACCGTGAACTCCTTGACGAAGCGCTCTCCCACCTTCTTGGCGATCTGCTTCATCGCGTCCTCGATAAGCTTAGCTTCGATAAGCTCATCATTTCCGGTCGTCGCGGCCACGCTCGTCTGACGGAGCGAAGCGGTCGCGGTCACGTCGCAGGAGAAGACGCGGACGTTATTGAAGTCGCTGACCTTGGCCGTCGCCTTACGAGTGAACTGAGTCGTCTTGACCTGAGTATCGCCGACAGGAACCGTTTTCGTGGTCTTTATGGGGTCGCCGAGCGTGACCGAGAGGAAGAGCGTCGCGGGCGAGACTTCAGTCTGTTCCTGGTTCGAAATCGCCTTCTCGACTTCCTGCAAGGACGCGTCGGAACGATCGACGATCGAAATGAACTCGGAGTAATCTTCGAGGCCGCTCGCGAGGTAATCCTTCGCGATCACCATCGTGCGATTTTCGCTGGTGCCGACGATGCTGTTGCGAAGACCTTCGATAATCTTGCGACGACGAGCGTTCTCTTCGTCGACCGACTTACGATCATGGAAGTATTCGGCGACGCCGGAGAGCCAGTTGAGAGTGACGGCGCGCTTCTGCAAATCGGGATCGACGATATTTTCCGCCGCGGAAGGCTTAGGAGGATTGGCGAGCGAAACGCGATCCTGCGCGGCCATGAACTTCTCGGTCTTGGCGACAGTATCGATCGAACCGACGTCGACGAGGAGCATGTTGATCTTAGTGGGGACGACGCCGTCGGCGAAGAGGCCGAGAGAGAGCATCGCGGTTATGGCGAACATAAGCTGCTTCATGTTATTTTTCCTTTATTATTTGAGGGGGATTCAAAAGAGACGATTAGAGTCCGAGCAAGGTCTTTTTCTCAATCTTGCGGATCTCCTTTTCATCCGACCAAGCGATTTCGCCGGTGGCAAGATCCTTCACGTTAAGCGTGAACTTATAGTAGCGATCGGTGACGCCGTTGATCTGGCTACGCATTTCCGAAAGCGAGCCGTACATATACATCTGAGTCGCCGACTGCTTACCCATCTTAACGACCTTCTCGGGGTCGGCGTTCACGGCGGCGGCACCTTCGGAATATTCGATATCCGTCTTGACCGTCGTCTTGTCGAGGAACTTGAACTTACGCGAACGAAGAAGCTGCATACGAATCGAATCGGTGATCGATTTCATATCGAGATGCATCGACGAACGATTCTTGAAGTCTTCAATATCGAGGACCGGGCGCTTGGCGACGTATTCTTCAAAAAAGTCAGGATTATCCAACATTTCATGAACCATTTGATTGACCGTTTCACGAACGTCTTCCGGTCCGATAGCCGAGGACTGGGTCTTGCGATCGAGGTCGACGCGTCCGCCCGTAGTCTGACAGCCGGTAAGCGCCGCGAACGATAACGCGAATATACCGAGAATTGCGATGGAGGAGAGTTTCATTGTCTTTTACCTTTCTTAATTATGAATCCAAATGATTTTCGTCTGCCCCGCGGCGATTTCCCCGCTCGGTTCGACTTCCGCTTCCCAAACGTACTGCGCGTTCGGCAGCGTCACCCAGCTACGCGTATCTGCGCGTCGAATCGCCGATACTACGGCATTACCCGCAAGGACCGCAAGCTGAACATAGCCGTTACCGGCATTATTCGCGGCAGCTTGCGCGGCGATTTGAGTAGCAGCGCGCGTGATATTGCGCGTTATGACGCCGGGAAGTTGATCTTGGAGATCGCGATAAGCGAGCGCGCGCACATCGACGGCGAGGCTGAGAAGCTTGCCGTCGACGGTCTTCTTCGCGGGAAGCGCTGAAGCGGTATGGTTACGATAAGAAGGAATATCGATCGACATCGCCGTATATACAGGAACGGGGACCTTAATCGACTCGCGCATTGGAATAATCCCGTCCTCGTAAATCACGATAAGGCGACCTTTATTTTGATCGAAGCGCTTGGTCCTACTCGCCGCGCGCATGAAAACTTCGTTATCGGGCTTGATAATCGCAGCTTTTTGATACGATTTAAGCGCCATTTCAAAGCTTTCATCTTCATCGGCCTCGAACATCACCCCGGTCAAGTACCACAAAAGCGGATTCTCATAGGAATTGCGCGTTCCCTCCATCAATTCCATTACCGCGGCATTTTCCTTCTCCATAACCTCGCTCGTGCCCTTCTTCGCGCCCTCTCGGTTCTTCTCGAGGTCGGCGCCGTAGGTCGAAACCAGCGTATCTTGGACATAAACCGCCAGACGGCTATCGACTCTCGCCGAATCAAGATCCCCCTTCATTGCCTGCAACAAAATCGCGTATTCGAGCGCAAGATTAAGCTCATAAGGCGAAAGATAATATTCGCGCGTTCTATCGTCAGTTATGGTAGCCGCGAGAACCGTATTTCCAACGTCCGAGAGCTTCAACACCGGAGCGGATTCATTGCGATCGACAGCGGAATCGATCGCCATACGAAACGATTCGAGCGCTTTATCGCGATCACCCGCGAGCATATTGACACGGCCAACTTCCAATAGCCCCCAATTCTTCGAATAAGTCGACTTTTGAGCGAGTTTTTCACTCCATTCCAGCGGATATGCGAAATTACCGACAGCGAGGTCGTTACGTGCGCGACGAGCCTCATTGTCAACGCTTACGCAACCGGCAGCGGCTAAAAGCGCAAAAACGGCTAATACTCCGAAGTTCCGCATATCAGATCTCACGAATCCGGATGATTGCCGTCACGCCCTTCGCGTTCGGCGACATCCCAGTTATGACCGCTTCTTCGTAACCGTCGATGATAAGCGAATGAAACGCGGCGCTATCCTCCATAATCGGCGCGCCGTCCGCGTCAAGCCAGCTGACGCGAGCTTGGAGATTCAAGCGATACTTTCGATTCGACCTTACCGTAACGATTGCCTTCTTCAAATCCCCTACTTCAACGTAGTTCGTGCCAATGACGTCGAGCTTACCGTCAAGGAACGGCGAATTCTCGACAATCGTCTTCGCACCGGTTTCGGTATTGATCGTGACACGTGTGTTACGTGTCTCATGACAACCGCAGATAAACGCGGCCATTACAAGTAAAATCCAAGAAAGATTTTTCATCGTTCACACTCTCCTTTAAATTTTTCATTTCATATTTTACTAAATTGCCGTGGCTTTGCCAAGGGGATTCGTCAAACCGATTTATATGTCCATAGAAAAATGTTACACTTGCGCTTGACCGAAAGACGGAAAAAAAGTATAATATTCGCATACTTATCGATAAGGAATATTTAACCATGGAAGACCTCCAGAGCTTGCTCGAAAAAATCAACCGCGATGGCGTCGAAAAAGCGAACGCTACCGCTAAGACCATCATCGACGAAGCGACCGAAAAAGCCGCCAAAATCTTAGCCGACGCGAAGGCCGAAGCCGCCGCTACAGCTGCTAACGCGAAAACTGAAGCCGAGGGCTATCAGAAGCGCGCCGAAGAGACCATTAAGCAGGCCGCTCGCGACGTCATTTTGAACGTCGAAAGCTCGATCACCAAGATGCTCGAAGGCCTTCTTCTTAAGGATGTCGAAACGGCGCTTACCGACGAGAAGGCCGCGACCGAGCTCGTATTAAGCGCGATCAAAGACGTCACGGCCGATGCCGAAATCGCCGCGGGTGAGAAGCTCGCCGCGACGTTGAAGGCCTCGCTCGCCGCGAAGAAGAACTTTACCGTCATCACCGATTCCCAAGCGGAAACCGGCTTCTCCGTGAAGCTTGATGGGGGCCGAGTCGAACACGCGTTCACCGCGGGCGTAATCGCCGCGGAACTCTCGAAGCGCCTTCGTGCCGACCTCGCGAAACTCTTGAAATAAGGTCAAGGGACTTTGGTCAAGGTGAAGTGATATGTTGCCGACCGATTTTATCGTCTCGAGCTTGCCGACTTTAAGTTTCGACGCACCCCCCGCGATTACGTGGGAAAAGTTCGTCGAGACCGTAGGCGAGCTCTCGACCCCGCCCGCAGAGTGGACGGATCTCGAGACTCAACTTCGAAACGCGCTCGCTGAAGCGCGTGGTGGCGAGAAGTATAAGCGTCCCGCCACCGGAGCGTCGCTCTATTGGAAAAACCGAATTCTCGCCGCTTTTCAGGAAAAGGATGTTTTAAAGCGCGACGAGCTTATCGATAAGGTTTGGTGGGACGCGGCGGGCGAACTTACGCCGGTCGCAAGTCCCCTTTCCAAAGGCGCGCTTCACACGTACTCGGTACGTCTTAAAATCGCTTTGAAACGCGCGCTCCTCTCCGAAAAGGAAGGCAACGCCGCATTCGATCGTCTTACCGCCGAAACTAAAATGGAGAATATTTTATCATGACCACGAATGGAAAAATCGTAGCGGTCAACGGCAACATGATCACCGTCAAGTTCGACGGCGCCGTGGCCCAGAACGAAGTCGGTTACGCCAAACTCGGCGATCAGCGCCTCATGGCCGAAATCGTTCGTGTTCGCGGAGTCAAGTGTGATATGCAGGTCTTCGACTCGACTACCGACCTCTCGGTCGGCGACGACGTCGAATTCTCGGGCGAACTTCTCGCCGCGGAACTTGGGCCCGGCATGCTCACGCAGGTTTACGATGGCCTCCAGAACCCGCTCGCCGAACTCGCGAAAGAAGCGGCGAAGATTTCGAAGGACGCCGAATTCTTCCTCCAGCGCGGCATGTATCTCCCCGGCCTTCCGCGTGACAAGAAGTGGGACTTCCACCCGACCGCGAAAGTCGGCGACAAGGTCTCGGCGGGCGATAAGCTCGGTTGGGTCACGGAAGGCATCTTCGACAATAAGACGATGCCCGGCCACAAGATCATGGCGCCCTTCGCGCTTAAAGGAAATTACACCGTCAAGACCATCGCTCCCGAAGGCGACTACACGGTAACCGAAGAAATCGCGACGCTCGCCGATCCCTCGGGCAAGGAAGTCAAGGTCACGATGATGCAGCGCTGGCCCGTCAAAGTCCCGATCAAGTGCTTCACCGAGCGCCTCGCTCCCGAAGAAACGCTCGAGACGACCGTCCGCACGATCGATACCTTCTTCCCCGTCGCTGTCGGCGGAACGTACTGCATTCCCGGCCCCTTCGGCGCGGGCAAGACGGTTCTTCAGCAGACGACCGCGCGTTACGCGAAGGTCGACATCGTCATTTCCGCCGCGTGCGGTGAACGCGCCGGCGAAGTCGTCGAAACTTTGAAGGAATTCCCCGAGCTCGTCGACCCCAAGACGGGTAAGAGCTTGATGGAAAGAACGATCATCATTTGCAACACCTCGTCGATGCCGGTCGCTTCGCGTGAAGCTTCGGTTTACACCGCCGTCACTCTCGCAGAGTACTTCCGTCAGATGGGTCTTAACGTCCTCGTTCTCGCCGACTCGACTTCGCGTTGGGCGCAGGCGATGCGTGAACTTTCGGGCCGTCTCGAAGAAATCCCGGGCGAAGAAGCGTTCCCCGCTTACCTCGAATCGCGTATCGCGGCGTTCTACGAGCGCGCGGGCCGCGTCAAATTAAAAGACGGCACGATCGGCTCGGTCACCATCGGCGGCACGGTCTCGCCCGCAGGCGGTAACTTCGATGAACCCGTAACTCAGGCGACCTTGAAGGTCGTCGGCGGCTTCCACGGCCTTTCGCGTGCGCGTTCCGACGCTCGTCGCTACCCCGCTATCGACCCACTCGATTCTTGGAGCCACTACAACTCGGTCATCGAACAGACGCGAGTCGAAACCGCTCGCAAGATCCTTCGCAAGGGTAACGAAGTCGGCCAGATGATGAAGGTCGTCGGCGAAGAAGGTACGTCCTTAGAGGACTTCACGACCTATCTCAAGGCCGAATTCCTCGACGCCGTTTACCTCCAGCAGAACGCGTTCTCCGATACCGACGCGACGACTCCCGTCGAGCGTCAGAAGATCATGTTCACGGTCGTCGAAAAGGCGCTCCTTAGCTCCTACAAGCTCGCCGATAAGGATACGACGCGTAAGTTCTTCATGGATCTTCAGCAGACCTTCATCGACTGGAACGATAAGCCGATGGGCAGCGCGGAGTTCGAAACGATGAAGGCGCAGCTGATCGAGAAGATCGAAACAGCAGCGAGTGATAAGTGATTAGTGATAAGTGATAAATTAGAGGAGACTTAAACAATGTTCAACAATAAAGTTTATCACAAGATCGATGCTCTTTCGGGCTCTGTCGCGACGCTTCGCGCTGAAGGCGTGAAGTACAACGAAATCGCCGAAGTCGAATCGCGTGCGGGTACGTCCCTCGCTCAGGTCATCAAGCTCGACGGCAACAACGTCACCCTCCAGATCTTCGCGGGTGCGCGCGGCGTCGATACTTCCGCCAAGGTTCGCTTCCTCGGCGAAACGATGAAGGTTCCGTATTCGAGCGCCCTTTTGGGTCGTGCGTTCACGGGTTCGGGCGTGCCGCGTGATGGTGGCCCCGAAATCAAGGATAATCCTTCTCCTATCGGTCAGCCCTCGGTGAACCCCGCGAAGCGTATCATGCCGAACGAGATGGTTCGTACGAACATCCCGATGATCGACCTCTTCAATACGCTCGTGAAGAGCCAGAAGCTCCCGATCTTCTCGGCCGCGGGTGAACCTTACAACGAACTCCTCGCGCGTATCGCCCTTCAGGCCGACTCCGATGTCATCATCATCGGCGGCATGGGACTTAAGTATGACGAATACCTCAAGTTCCGCTCGACCCTTGATAAGTCCGGCGCGCTCGCGAAGACGGTGATGTTCGTTCATACCGCCGCGGACCCGACGGTCGAATGTATGCTCGTTCCTGATGTCTCGCTCGCGGTCGCCGAAAAGTTCGCGCTCGAAGGTAAGAACGTCCTCGTCCTCTTAACCGACATGACGAGCTTCGCCGACGCGATGAAGGAAATCGCCATCACCATGGAACAGATTCCTTCGAACCGCGGCTACCCCGGCGACCTCTACTCGCAGCTCGCCGCCCGTTATGAAAAGGCGGTCGACTTCGATGGCGCCGGTTCGATCACGATTCTCGCGGTAACGACGATGCCGGGCGGCGACGTCACTCACCCCGTTCCGGACAACACGGGCTACATCACGGAAGGTCAGTTCTACCTTAAGAACGGCCGTATCGAACCGTTCGGTTCCCTCTCCCGTCTTAAACAGCAGGTCAACAAGAATACGCGCGAAGACCACCGCACCATCATGGACGCGATGATCAAGCTCTACGCGCAGTACAAGGAAACCGTCGAAAAGCAGTCGATGGGCTTCAAGATGTCGGCCTGGGACAATAAACTCCTTAAATACGGCGCCGACTTCGAAAAGCGCATGATGGACCTCTCGGTCAACATCTCGCTCGAAGACGCGCTCGACTTGGGCTGGAAAACGCTCGCAGACAACTTCGACAAGACCGAAGTCGGTATTCCTTCGAAGCTCTCCGATAAGTTCTGGCCCAAAAAGTAATAGATGGCGAGAAAGAAGAATAAAAACGTAAATATGGCGGCGCTGCGATCTTGGCTAATGATCGCGGCGCTTGTCGCCGTATTCGTGGGGACATTTCGTATGTCCCCCGAGAAGCATAAAATCACCGAGCTTACCTTAACCGAGTTCTATCAAAAGCTCGGCGCGGGAGAAATCACCTCTCCCATTACCCGCGTCATCGATCATGACGGCGGGGAGACGTATCTTAAGGGCAAGGATTGGCGCGTCAATCTCGTTCCCGGCGAAAACGAGGCCTTCATGAAAGACCTTTTCGCCCGCGGCATCCCTGTCAAAGTCGAACATGAGCGCAATCCTTGGATCGGATTTCTAACCCAGATTCTCTCGTTCGTCCTCTTCATCGGCTTCTTCTACTGGCTCTTCTACAAGAAGATGGGCGGGGCAGGTGGTCCATTCAGCTTCGGGAAATCCAAAGCTAAAGTCCTGAACGGCAAGGAAGACAAGAAAGGCGCGATTTCGTTCGCCGATGTCGCAGGCGTCGACGAAGCAAAGGAAGAAGTCCAAGAGATTGTCGAATTCTTGAAAGAGCCCGCTGCGTTTCAGAAGCTCGGCGGTAGAATCCCTAAGGGTGTTCTCCTCGTGGGACCGCCCGGAACGGGTAAGACCCTCCTCGCGAAAGCTATCGCAGGCGAGGCGAAAGTTCCCTTCTTCGCGATGAGCGGCAGTGACTTCGAAGAAATGTTCGTCGGTGTCGGCGCGAGTCGTATGCGTGATATGTTCGCCGAAGCGAAGAAAGCCGCGCCTTGCATCATCTTCATCGACGAAATCGATTCGATTGGTATGAAGCGTACGGGCGCCGGAGCTTTAGGTGGTTCGCATGCCTACGAACAGACCTTGAACACGATGCTCGTCGAGATGGACGGCTTCACTTCCTCCGAAGGCGTTATCGTAATCGCCGCGACGAATCGTCCCGATACGCTCGACTCTGCGCTTATGCGCCCCGGGCGCTTTGACCGCCAGGTGATGATTGATCTTCCAACCTTGAAAGGTCGCGAAGAAATTCTTGCTCTCCACGGCAAGAAGATCAAATTCGCTCCGGATGCGGACTTGAAGCGCGTTGCCCGCGGCACTCCCGGCTTCTCGGGCGCGGATCTCGCGAACTTGCTCAACGAAGCCGCCCTCCTGGCGGTAAGAAAGAAACTCGAAGGTGTCGATATGGCGACTCTCGACGAAGCGCGCGATAAGGTTCTTTGGGGGCGCGAGAGAAAGAGCTCGGGCTACAGCCAAAAAGATCGCGAAACTACCGCTTGGCATGAAGCGGGGCACGCGCTATTGCAGGTTCTTCTCCCTGATACAGATCCCGTTCACAAGGTGACGATCATTCCTCGCGGAAGAGCCCTCGGCGCTACCATGTCGCTTCCTGAAGAAGATGTTCTCAACCATACGAAGAACTACTTCCTCTCGCTGATGGCTGTCTGTTGCGGTGGACGCATCGCTGAGGAAATCTTTACCGGTGATATCTCTACCGGTGCAAGCCAAGACATTCGTCAGGCAACGGCCATTGCCCGCGATATGATCTGCCGCTTCGGCATGAGCGAGCGCTTCGGCTTTCAGGCCTTTCAGGAGCCGAGCCAATTCACCGGCGAAGAACTTTCCCCCGCTTTCAGCGAAAAGACCTCGCAAGAAATCGATGACGAAGTCAAGAAGATGATCGACTCGGCATACACCCTCGCAGCCAAGCTTATCCATGAAAATCGCGATAAACTCGAAACTCTCGCCAAACGGCTCTTAGAGAAAGAGACGATGGACGGATTGGAGGTCGAGAAGATCGTAAAGGCGGAAATTTCCAATGATGACTTGGCTTGAAACACTCTATGACAAAACGGACTTCTCGGCGATAATCCAGATCGCCATCCTCTATCTTGTCATCTACTCGATTTTGAAAGCGGCGAAAGGTTCACGATTCGGGCAGCTGTTGATGGGCGTCGGCATCCTCGCCTCGCTACTCGTGGCTTTTACCTACCTCTTCAACTTCGACGTTCTCTCGCGAATCATCCAGTTCTTACTCGTGTACCTCGCGATTTCGTCGGTCGTGCTCTTTCAGCCTGAGATCCGCCGAATTCTCGCGCAAATGGGAGCTTTGGGATTTGGAGAAAAGCCCAAACACGATACTAACGGCGCGGCGACGGCGGAATTCATTACGGAAGTCATTCTCTCGCTGGCCAAGCAGCGCGTTGGCGCGCTATTCGCCTTTGAAAACGGCATTTCGCTTCGTAGCTACGAAGAAACCGGTATCACCACGAACGCCACGATTTCTCATGAACTCATCATGTCGATCTTGACGCCTCCGATGCCGCTACACGATGGAGGATGCATTATACGCGAAGGTCGTCTCTCTGCCGCGCACTGCATCTTCCCCGTCTCCAATAATCCGAACCTCATCTCGTCAGGCATGCGGCATCGAGCGGCCGTCGGGCTTTCCGAAGAAACCGATGCCGTCGTGATCGTCGTCTCCGAGGAATCGGGTGCTGTCTCCGTCGCCAATAACGGCAAACTTTATCGCTACAAAAACGACACCCGCGAACAGTCACTCAAACGATGGGTAACGAAGGCGATGGGCGTAGACAACGAAAGCGGTAAGCTCTCATCGCTCATTTATTCTCTTCTTCCGCAGAATCTCAAAAAATGATCGACTTCATTAAAAACAATTGGGGATTGAAGATACTGGCGCTATTACTCGCGTTAGTGGTCTATCATTCACTTAAAACCAATTCCTCTTCCAGATATCAACATAATGACCGCACAATCTTCCAACCTAACCCCGGAGCATAAGTCGTATCTGGGGCTGCTCTTGTTCCCCATCGCACTTTTTCCGTTCGTCGCGCTTTTAACCTATGACTCGCGGGTCGTCACTTCTTATCCGCCTTTACCAAGTACCAACTGGATAGGAGCCCTCGGAGATCATTTCGCTTACTATGGCTATATGCTGTTCGGTCTAGCGATATGGATCGTACCTCTACTTTGCATCATCGCCGGTATTTGCCTGATTCTTGGGCGCAAAATGAACAGCATTCGCCGCGCATCATGGCTGCTGGCTATAGTCATCGCGTTATCGAGCCTCATTCAAGTAGCAGGTAATTACGGAGCGGGAATCAAAGCTGCTTCAGAAGCGATCAATATCGCCAACCCAGGAGGCGCTATCGGCTATTTGCTGATGACGAAGTGCCTCTCGCCGCTCCTCTCGGACTTCGGTTCCTCGGTCATTATGACCTCCTTTTTGCTAATCGCCATCGTTGCGGCTATCGGCGCACATAACCTTCTTAATTTCTTCCTGGCCATTTACCATTGGGCGATACTCGGTAAATATCTGAAGAACGTCGAACACAACGAAGCTCCGGCTTGGCGTAAAGAAGAACAAACCATCAACGCTTCTGACGCTTACGATCCGATCAAGGCGGCTTACGAAGCTAAAGCTGCCGCGCAGGCCCAGCTTAAAGCGGAGAAAGAAGAGGCAAGGGCGAGACGTCTGGCCGAACGTGAACAAGCGAGGGCCCTGAAACTCGCAGAAAAAGAAGCTCTTAAGGCAGCGAAAGAAGCGGAAAAAGAAGCAGCGGCCGAGAAGAAAGTCGTCGCTCGCGCTAACGACAAACCGACGCCGAGTCACGAAGAAGGAAACAAAGACGAGCTCGGACCGTATATTCTTCCCGATGTCTCGCTTCTAAGCCCGCTCAAGAAGCAAGCTGCCGATCATGGTGACGTAGGCGAGATGTCCAAGAAACTGATCGATACCTTAAAACTCTTTGGCGTCGATGCAACTATAGCGTACACGATTCAGGGCCCGGTCGTAACGAAATATGCCGTCCAGCTTGAACCGGGCACGATGTACAGCGCGGTCACTAAGATCGAAAAGAATCTGATGGGCGCCTTGCACGCGAGATCACTTCGCATCGAAGCACCTATTCCCGGAGAAGAAAATGTCGGCATCGAAGTGCCTAATCGCACGGCGATCGGCATCTCCTTCCGCGAAATCTTCGAATCCGAAGCTTGGAAGAAAGCTAACCAGAAATGGGCCCTACCCCTTCTCTTCGGTAAGGACGCTGCGGGCAATGACCTCGTTGCGGATTTGGCGACAATGCCGCACATGCTCGTCGCCGGCGCTACCGGCCAGGGTAAGTCGGTCTGTCTCAACGCGCTCATCAATGGCTTACTTATGACGCGCACGCCCGAGCAACTCAGATTCATAATGGTCGACCCGAAGTCGGTCGAATTCGCTTCTTACGCGTCGATCCCTCACCTTCTCGTCCCGGTAATCACCGATAACAACAAAGTGGTGGGCGCGCTTAACTGGGCGGTTGTAGAGATGGAGAAGCGCCTGAAGATGTTCGCGCGCGCGAAAGTCCGTAATATCGCCGACTTCAATAATCGTCCGCAGTTCACTCAGGTCGATATGTTCGGCGCAGATACCGAGGTTGCCTCGGATATGCCTAAGACCGTCCCCTACATCGTCATAATCATTGACGAAGTCGCAGATTTGATGCAAGCCGCAGCGAAGCAGGTAGAGCCCGGCATCGCGCGACTTACCGCGAAAGCTCGCGCCGCCGGCATTCACCTCATCCTCGCAACTCAACGTCCTGACGCGAAGGTCATTACGGGCACGATCAAGGCTAACATTCCCGGACGCGTCGCCTTCAAGACGGCAACCGGCATCGACTCGAGAACTATTCTCGACGCCACCGGAGCTGAAAACTTGATCGGTCGCGGCGATATGCTCTTCAAAACGAAAGAAGGGCTCCTGATCCGCGCACAGGGCGCCTGGATTCAAGATATAGAAATCGAACGTATCACCTCCTTCATCGAACAACACGCTGTTCAGAAGTTCGACGACAGCTTCACCAAGAAACTCGCTAAAATAAAAGAAGCTTCGCTTGAAGATGAAGATGAGGAGGAAAGCGAGGAAGAGGCCGCCGCCCAAAAGCAGGCTCAACGCGAGCAGGTCAAGGCTGATGAAAACGCAAGCGACTTCAAGAAGGCGATCGAGTGCATCATCAATACGAATCGCGCGTCGACCTCGCACTTCCAGCGCAAGCTCGGGTGGGGCTATAACCACTCGGCGAAGATCATGGATATGCTCGAGGAAGCGGGCATCATCGGGCCTCAGGTCGGAGCCGGTCCCAGACAAATCACTATGGACCAACAACAACTTCTCGCCATGTTCAACGGCACGGCAGAAAACGCTGCAGAGCAAATCGGCGATGATGCTTTGGAACAGGATTTATTCACTTCAGAGGAGCAGTAACTATGGAATTCGGTAAAACACTCCGCGCGGCCCGCGAAGCAAGGGGCAAAACGATTGAAGAAATCGCTCGCGAAACGCGGCTCATGTCTCAGATTATCAGTGATCTGGAGAATGAAAATATGAGCCGAATCGCAGCTCCGATTTACGGACGCGGTTTCGTAAAACTATACTGCGAAGCGATTGGTCTTGAAGCGAAACCGATGATCGATCAATTCATGAACATCTATAACGGCAATCATGAACCGATAATCCTTGAAAAGAACGATAGCGAGTCCGAGCCCTCAATTACCGAACCCGACCTGCTCAGTCCGACGCTCCCGACTGAGGAGCCGGCAATCTCCAGATATTCGGCGCCTATCAGCGAAGGCAGCTTGCCGTCCATGCCGACTATCAATCCCGCCGTTTGGAGAATTGCTATTGTAGCGGTCGTCGGCATCGCGATCATTTGGTTAATTTGCAAGATTTTCATGGCACTTTTCAGCCTCTCTACGTCAGCCCCCTCGCCGGAAGAGCCGCGCATCATTCACGAGACCGAACCGCGCGAACAAGTCGAGATACCCGCCCTTTACATCGACTGACTTACGTGATATAATTTTCTACACCTAAAACAAAGGAGTAACAATGGAAGTCGTAATCTGCAAGACGAAAGAAGAAGCCTCGAAGCTCGCGGCCGATATGATTACCGCCGCCGTCAAGAAGAACCCCAAGACCGTCCTCGGTCTCGCTACCGGTTCGACGCCTGTTCTCATGTACAATGAGATGGCCAAGGCCGTTAAGGCGAAGAAGGTTTCTTATAAGGAAGTCAAGAGCTGGAACCTCGACGAGTACTATGGCCTCGCCGGCACTCATGACCAGAGCTATCGTTACTTCATGAACGAGAACCTCTTCAAGAAAATCGACATCAAGATCTCCAATACCCACGTTCTCAACGGCCTCGCCAAGGATCCCGAAAAGGAATGCAAGGCGTACGAGGCCCAGATCAAGAAAGCCGGCGGTATCGATATTCAGGTTCTTGGTATCGGCTCCGATGGCCACATCGCTTTCAACGAACCCGGCACCTCGCTCAATAGCCGCACCTCGATCGTTTACCTCACTCCTTCGACCGTAAAGGACAACGCTCGTCTCTTCTTCAATGGCGATATGGAAGCCGTTCCTAAGAGTGCGCTTTCCATGGGCGTCGGCACGATCTGCGAAGCGAAGAAGATCATCCTCCTCGCTTTCGGCGAAAACAAGCAAGACGCGATCAAGGGATGCGTCGAAGGTCCGATGTCGCAGTTCTGCACCGCGTCCGCCCTTCAGGCTCATAATGACGCGTGGATTTTCTGCGACGAAGCCGCCGCCAAGAAGCTCAAACTCAAAAAGTACTACGCCTGGCGTAGCGCTACCAAGCTTGGACTCTAAGCCATGGAAGACAACGGATTCATCAGTTTTCTTTGCGATAAGTGCAAAACCGAAATCGAAGCAACACTCGATTTGATCGGTCAGGACACGGAATGTCCCGCCTGCGGCGCTCATATCATCGTCCCCGATAATCGCGACGATGGTATTAAGCGCCATAGCGCCGATGAAGATGACGATCGTTCGCACCTTCTAAAGGGTCGCACCATTCGCATCGAATTGGATCTATGAGCCACAAGAAGCGTCAAGGCCGCAAAACGCGTAATTACGCGCGCAGGACACCGCTTTGGTTAAGCGTGCTTCTGGCGGCAGGCCTGACGCTCTTCAGCATCTTCTCGGTTTGGTATGTCCATCATCCGAGAAGATGGCTTATCGCATATGAGGATATTTTGCCTAGCTATATTACAGCGGCGATTTATTCCTTCGGCAATCCCATAGGCGATATTACCGATTCGCTGGGATTAACCGGCCACGACACCATCTACGAATACGACGAGCTGGCGCCGGAAAACAGTGTTCATTTCGCCGGGCTTCCTGTTCGCATCGGCTCTCCGGCTCCCGCCGACATCCGAGTCCTTAATCGTGGTGATTTCATTATCGGTTGGTCCGACAGCCTTCGCCACCCGGTATGGGTCGCGTATCATGTTCCTGCAGAAGCGCGATTCCCTTCTTTAAGTCGGCCGGCCTTCACTAAGGACAAAGGACTCGAGCTTTCGCCAGCGCCGCAGGCATACACCAACTCCGGTATGGATCGCGGACATATGGCACCAAACTATGCAATCGCGACCAGATTCGGCGAAGGAGCTCAAAAGCTTACTTTTCAGATGAGCAATATCGCGCCGCAAACACCCCAACTCAATCGCGGTGTTTGGCGCGATGTCGAGCATCGAATTGCCGATTTATGGACGGCTAAATACGGAGAGATTTGGGTTATCGTCGGATGCTTCGGCAGCGTCAACGGTTCGCAGTTCATCATCTCCGACCATATCGAGATTCCTGAGTATTTCTATCAAATCATAGTAGCGCAAGAAGGCTACAACGTGCGTGCGATGGCAGTTCTCTTTGATCAGGATGTGGGTTGGAACGACTGGGCTGCGCGCCACTTGATTTCCATTGATGAGCTCGAAGATTTGACGGGGCTCGATTTCCTAAGTGAGTTGCCCAGTTTCATTCAGAACCCGCTCGAAGCGGAACTACCTTCTCGCCTTTGGCCGGTAAAACCGACCGACGCGTTAAAATCGCTTTTAAATCACTTCGGCGGGAATCGCTAACCACCTTCCCGACTTACCACACGAGCGCGCCTAGGGCGTCACTCATAAGACGACCGGCCGCTGTATCGCGCTCGACGGCGCTAGCCGAACCTACGACAACGACAAGCGCGCGCTTGCCTTGGCGAGACCCTGTCAATACGATAGAACTTCCGCCGGCATCATGGTAGCCGGTCTTAAGACCATCGACTTCTTTCATACGCCACTGCTTCTTCCAAAGGAAGTTATTGTGATTCTGCATATCCAGCAGGCGCCCGTCTCGAGCTTTTATTTCAGGAATATTCAGCGTTATGATCGAAGTATATTCAAGCGCCTCAGGCTGTTCTTTCAATATCGCGAGCCCAAGCTTCGCCAAATCAGCGGCCGTCGAGACGTCATAGCCGCGTTTCGAAGCACCCGGAGGATATCCGTTCGGCGTCACGTACTTCGTCGAAGTCATGCCCAAAGCACGAGCCTCCTCGTTCATCATTTCGATGAACGCAGCTTTAGACCCGGCAACCTTCTCCGCGAGCATCACCGCCGCATCATTCGCACTTTTGACCATAATGGCCCCGAGAGCACTTTTAACCGATATCGATTCGCCCTCCTTCAAGCCAAGCGATGAAGGCTTCTCTTGAATCGCAACCCGACTGGCATAAACCCGATCCTCAAGATCCAACTTACCTTCCTTAATTGCCTTCAATGTCAAACGAAGCGTCATCAGTTTCGTACAACTCGCGGGGTAACATTCCTTGTTGGAGTTATCCTCACGCAGGACTCTACCGGACTGCACATCAATCGCAATCGCGCCTACATAAGGGGAGCGGCGATGTGCGGTCTGGACCGGACCTTTGTTTTGTGCCGGAAGCGCCGCAAACAAGAGAATTAACGAAAAAAGTAGCGAGTGCATTTAACTTTTACTTGACGTATTTACGCGTAGCCTTCTGCAAAGCCTTCCAGAGAGCCTTCGAATCAGCGGCTTCGATAACAGACTTTCGGCTTTCGGCCTTGATAAACGACTGCGTGATACCGGCCATAAGACGAAGATAAAACGCGGAAACGGCTACCGGGATAGCAGAAAGAAACACAATATTGACCTTAACTCCATCCCAATCGATGCCCTTCTTGGAAATACCCATCGCGAGGGTAAGGCCACCCCCTTCAACTCCGCGAACATGCGGGAATGCGATACCTTCATCCATTGCCGTCGAAAGCACTTCTTCGCGCTCCATCGCCGCCGCCGCAAGACTATCGGCATTAGCGATGAAGTCATTGCTTTCCATCGCCTTCGCAAGCGTCTTGATAGCATCTTCGCGGCTCATGTCGTCCAAGCCGACAATCATCAAGTCTTCAGACGAGAAACGCGTGATCCCATCTTTAGGCTCGTCCTTCGAGGGTTGAGAGACGTTACGCGGCTGTTTCGCATCGGAAGCGAAAAGGACGCGACCGCAGCTAGAACACGTGACAAGATGCTGCGCGAGCTTAACCTGCTGGGCTTGCGCGATCGGAACCTGCATTCCGCATACCGCACAACATCCGTTATTCATAGCCGAGATAACGACATGACTTTTCTTATAGAGGCGATCATAGAGCGCCGAAACGGTAGGTTCAAGTTGCTCACGGATATTACCGATCGCATCATTAAGAGACTCCATGTGGCTTCCATCACCCGTCTGAAAGTGTTCATCACGAGTAAGCACGAGTTCCTGAAGTTGTCTTAAGGCATTGATTTGACTACGCATTTTGATTAATCTCCATGTAGGAACGGATTCTTTCAAGCGTTTCCGCCGATAGAATATGTTCCATTATGCAAGCATCTTTGTCCGCGATAGCGGTCGAGACACCTAGTTTGATTAGAAAACTTTTGATCAGATTATGACGACGAAGGACCTGCGCCGCGGCACGAGAACCTTTAATGGTCAAACTTACCGGCTGATAGGGCTCTTGAACCGCCAATTCCTGCTTTTTCAAGTCTCGAAGAGTCTTGACTACCGTAGCCATTTTAACGGAAAGCATTTTTGCGATATCTCGGATTTGAGCGCCTTCACCCTTCCGCGATAAAAGATATATCGCTTCCAGATAGTCCTCTTGATTATGGGTAACCGTCGCCATAAGATCACTTCCCGAACGAGCTGGTCTTTTTCATAAGCGCCGCGAACTTAATCGCCTCGAGCGAATCTTCGAGCGTATATGGATAAGGCGCCGCCGTTCGAATCGTCGCGTACACCCGATGCCAAAATTCCGAAACTCCATGACCCGTGCCCGGTGGGAGTGTCACTTTCTCGGTCACGACCGGAATCTCTTCGTGCATATCGGAGATTTCCGGAGTACGCACGGAGGATCGACGGCGAGGGAAGTTATGCTTCGGGTCTATGATTATGAGTTCGCCTTCAGTCGCTCCGGGTCGAACCGTAAACGTCCCTCGCTCCGCGCGAATCATGAACGACGGGCTTCTTGAAGGAGCAAGCACACCGCCATTGAATTCGACATCAGCCGAGATTTGGCCTCGCGTGCGAAGATTCACGTGCGCATAGTCTTCAGCGTCACCTAGAGAAGCGATGCGTTTAAGCTCGCTCCACATCTGAATCGGGGGCAATGGCAACAATTTTAGCGCCTGAATGATCAAATCAGTCATCGCATAATATGTCGCGCCTCCCCCCAGGCGCTTAACGACCTGCCAGTCGTCACGACGTATATAATCTTCCTGTCGAATGACGATTTGGTGAATCTCACCGAGGCGGCTATCGGTCATCGCCATCTTAGCAAGCTGGAAGTCGGCATCAAAAAGTCCTCGCTGCATTGCGATAAGGCGATTCTTGGACTTCTGAGCTTGTCCTCGAAGGATCTGTGCATCTTCTAACGTTAACGCGATCGGCGTATCGAGAAGAGTCCAGAAACCCTTTTGCAGAGATTCCATCGCGTGCTTAACATGATCTACAGAGCAAGTGGAGATAACCACCAAATCGATGTCGCGCTCATCGAGCATATCCGTATACTGACGAAACATCTTGCACGAAGGGAAGTCCTTCGCTACAATATCACGGCGCTCTTTGATGATATCACAAGCGGCAACGACTTTAAATAACGAAGGGTGACGTTTGAATATAGGAAAATGGTCGAAGAACATGGACCTCCCCAGGCCCATGAGCGCGACCTTCAAAGGGGGTCTTTGATACTCGCTCATATTCTCATTTCCTTACAATTTCCGTGATAGCCGAAAGAAACTGCGCAACATCGGTAAACTGGCGATAAACACTAGCAAAACGAATATACGCTACTTCGTCGACACGATGAAGCTCTTCCATCACAAGCTCTGCTATCCTATCGGCCTTCACTTCTTCGGAATCAAGCTTCGCGACGATATTGTCGATCATCGATTTGATTTGATCCTTAGATACCGGTCTTTTCCCGCAGGCATGTTCGATCGCACACTCGATTTTCGCGCGTTGAAACGGTTGCCGCGATCCATCACGCTTAATCACCATTACCTCATCGCGCTCGATCTCTTCATAGGTGGTGAATCTCGATCCACAACTCAAACACTCGCGACGGCGGCGAATCGCCACTCCGTCTCTAGCGGACCGAGAGTCCAACACCTTATCATCATCTTTACCACATTTTGGACACTTCATAAGAGTATTATATCTTTTTGCTCTTCTCGCGTCAAGTCTCTCCACTCTCCTGGATTAAGCTCCTTCGGCAATTCGAATCTACCTACCGCTACTCTCTTAAGCTCCAAAACGACCAAGTGAGCAAGCGAGCACATCTTTCGAATCTGTCGTTTGCGCCCCTCCCCAAGTACAAACCGCAACAGGCGAGTGTTATTGCTCCATTCCTTTACAACCTCTACCGGGACCGGCCTGATGGTATATCCGTCATCAAGCGTTAACGGGGATCGTAGCGTCCTGAGCTTTTCCTCACTCCAACGACCGGCGACTTTAACAAGATAAGTTTTCCGATGTTCATAGCGTGGATGCGTGAGCTGATTAACGAGCTCTCCATCGTTCGACATCAATAGCAATCCTTCGGAATCTTTATCGAGTCGGCCAACCGGCACCAATCGCTCCGGAACCTTAACCAAGTCCGCGACCGTCTTCCCGCCAAAAGGATCGCTCATCGTGGAGAGAACGCCAACGGGCTTATAGAGGACGATAGTACGCTTCTTCTCGGCTGTTTCGATTCTTTTACCGTTGACTTTAATCTCGTCCGTTTCTTCGACACGATACCCGGGCTCCTTGATGACGAGCGAATTTACGGTAACAACGCCCGATTCGATAATCGCCGCGCTTGCGCGCCGCGAGGCGACGCCCGCGTGAGCGAGAACATTTTGAAGACGCTCCGCCATCAGCCTACCTTATGGTACTTTTCGATTTGCGCCTTGAAAGCTTCGGTGTTCACGAAGCCGCAGCACTTGAACTCCGGGCAGAATCCACGGTAGACACATTCGGGAACGCAGCACTCGGCGACTTCGGGCTCGACCTTCGCCACTTCATCAATCACGAGCTTCCACGCGGCGCGAGTTTCGGGACTAGCCTGCGTGCAAAGACGACGACGCGAGATGAACATCAGCTCTGCGGCATTCGCGAAGCACTCGTGCATGACAGGCGCGTCCTGTGTCTTCTCCGTACGATCCTCACCCGTACGATCCGTGCGCTGTGTCGAGACGAAGTGTTCGATGCCGAACTTATGGCGAACGAAATGCACCGAGACCCAGTAAGGAAGATCAATCCACTTCCAGTTGAACATCAGCTTTCTGATCGGCGAGTGCTCCGCGAGAAGAATGCGCTTCTTCCACTTGGAAGAAGGTTCTTTCGTGCCTTCATCCTGACGAATCGTCGTGCGCGCCGCGTCGGCGACATCACGCCAAGTACCTAAGACTTTAAGAAACTTGATAGCTGCCATTTTCTTTACCTCCCGAATACGTTGGTGACGCTCTCATCAAGCCCACCGGGACGATTTTGTTTTAACCAGATTTCACGATAAGCAGGTTCATAAAACGCGCGGAAGTTGTTCACTTGTCCGCATTCGTTCTTATATTGGACGGCCGAAGCGAGGAGATCAAGAAGCGCCAAGTCCTCCTTTACCCAAGTCTTAATCTCCTTCTTCTCCGCTTGGGAATTCATCTTTATGCGCAGCTCGTAGTAACGATCAGTGGCCACATTAACACTTTCCTTAGTCGCACCATCACGATACTGATAACTCGACGAATCGACTAACATATGATAGAGCTCCGTCGAGTTCCCCTGGCGTCCTCCGGCGATTTTGTAGAGATTCCCGATTTCGATCAGCTCATTTCCGATTTTGCCGCCCGTAATCTCGTCGATCTTTGCGGCGACTTCTGCCTTAGTCGGCGCTTCAACGCCCTTCGCTTTAAGAGAAACATAGACTAACGCGGGAAGCGAAACGAGCCATGGCTGAGGATGACCCCCGTCTCCCCAATCGGCAAGTAGAAGTCCATCCGCTCCGTATTCTTCCGCCGCCTTGAAAGCGTTGTCGACATTTTGCGTCATATTATCGTAACGCCCGAAGAGACTTCCCCATGCGCTCGTCCCGGGGCATACACGGAACTTACGCTTCGCTTCCCTGAAGGCCTTGCCGTTCCGCGAAAAATCGGTAGTCGCTTCATATCCCCAATCCAGCCCCACGACATTCTCGGGAAGTTCTTTCACCATTTCAGGATGCTTCAAGAATCCATCCGCCCAAAACATCATCGAGACTCCCCGCTTCTCACAAGCGGCATGAAGCTTCATCAAATACTCGAAGTAAACGCGATGAGCCCCCTTCTCGGCGATTTCCTTATGGCTTCTTCCCGTGCCATCGGCGAATTCGATTTCAAGCGCCTCGTCGCAACCGACATTGATCTTCTTCGACTTGAAGCATGGAAGAAGTTCATCATATAGTCCTTCCACCAGTTCCAAACTTCTCGGATCGGTCGGATTAAGTGTATCGGGGCGCGGCAAAACGAAATTTCCCCAGGGCTTGATGACCGCGCCGCCCTGCGGCATTTCAGCGAGGCAATTATACTCCGGGTGACGAAGCCAACGCCCGAAATGGGCGAAAGAATTTTGGTTAGGAACGAGCTCGATACCTTTCGATTCACAGTACGCATCGAGCTCTTTTATCTCTTCGCTCGTCATCGGCGAAGAATAGCGCCAGACCGTCTCATGCTTCGAATACTTGAAGGTGTGCTCGGTATAAAGTTGAAACTCCGTAAAGCCAAGCGTGGATAAAACGTCGACCCTGGACTTCAAAGTGTCCAAGGTCGGCACTTTAGTGCGGGAGATGTCGAGCTGATACCCGAGAGGGAGCGCGGCAAAAAGCGCCGCGCCGATCAAGCTCGAGAAACCCGAAATCACTTCACGACGAAGTTGACCATTCGCTTCGGAATGGCGATTACCTTAACGATCGTCTTACCTTCGAGGAACTTCGCGACATCGGGATTCCCCTTCGCCGCCTCTTCCATTTCCTTCGGCGTCGCCGCCATAGGAACGGTAACACGACCGCGAAGCTTACCGAGAACCTGGACAGGAATCTCGATTTCGTCTTCGACGAGCGCCTTCGGATCGAATTCCGGCCAGGGCTCGTAAGCGAGCGTATTTGCGTGACCCAAGGTTTCCCAGAGCTCTTCGCCGAGATGCGGCGCATAAGGCGAGAGGCAGAGAACGAACTTCTCGAGGAATTCCTTCGGGAGATCGCCGGCCTTCGCTTCTTCTTCAGCTTCGTTGATGAAGACCATCATCGCCGAAATGCCGGTATTGAACGCCATCGCCTCGAGGTCTTCACCGACCTTTTTGATCATCGCATTCAAAGTCTTCGTTTCGGCCTTAGTCATCGGACGCTCGGCGATCTTCGTTTCGGTGACGAGACGATTCGCGCGCTTGAGGAAGTTATGAACGCCCTTGACGCCCGAGGTCTGCCAAGGCTTGACGACCTGCAACGGGCCCATGAACATTTCGTACATGCGAAGCGAGTCGGCGCCGTAGTCACGAATGATATCGTCGGGGTTGACGACGTTCTTGAGCGACTTCGACATCTTCGCCGGGAACTCGACGAGCTCTTCCATTTCGGTAAGATCCGCGCCTTCCATGCCCCAATTCTTGGGCCCGAAGAACTTGCCGTCCTTCGTTTCCACATGATCCATCGGAATCAAAACGCCGCGCTTGTTTTTATAAGCCATGCCGAGAATCATGCCCTGGTTGACGAGCTTTTGGAACGGCTCGGAAGTCGGCACAAGACCGAGATCGAAAAGAACCTTGTGCCAGAAACGGCTGTAGAGGAGGTGGAGAACCGCGTGTTCGGCTCCGCCGACATAAAGATCGACGGGGAGCCATTCCTTCAAAAGCTCAGGATCGCAGAACGCCTTGTCGTTCGTCGGGTCGATGTAGCGGAGGTAGTACCAGCAGCTGCCGGCCCACTGAGGCATCGTGTTCGTTTCGCGAACGCCCTTGACACCATCAGCGCGAGTGACGTTAACCCACTCGGTCGCCTTTGCGAGCGGCGGCTCACCGGTACCCGTCGGCTTATAGTCAGCGAGTTCTGGAAGCGAGAGCGGGAGATCATTTTCATCGACGAGCGACTGAGTGCCGTCTTCCCAATGAATAACCGGGAACGGTTCGCCCCAATAACGCTGACGCGAGAAAAGCCAGTCGCGAAGCTTGTACTGAGTCTTCGCCTTACCTACGCCCTTTTCTTCGAGCCACTTGATCATCGCGGGACGCGCGTCGCTCACGGAAAGGCCCGTCAAGAAGCCCGACGAAACCATGACACCCGAGTAGATGTCGGTAAACGCGGCATCCTTCGTGTAAGGAACGGGATCCTTGGAAGCGTTCTTCGCCTCTTCAGAATCCGCCGCAGCAACGACCTGGACAATCGGAAGCGAAAAGACTTTCGCGAAATCGAAGTCGCGCTCGTCGTGAGCGGGAACGGCCATAATCGCGCCCGTACCGTAAGAAGCGAGGACGTAATCGGAAATGAAGATCGGAAGCTCGGTATCGTTAACGGGGTTATGGCCAGTCACGCCTTCCAAGCGGACACCGGTCTTTTCCTTATTAAGCTCGGTACGCTCCAAATCGGACTTCGAAGCGGCCTTCTTCTGATATTCCTTAACGACACCTGAGTTCTTGATCGTGCCGTCATTAAGCCACTTCTCGATGAGCTTATGTTCGGGCGAAAGAACCATATAAGTCGCACCGAACAAGGTATCGCAGCGAGTCGTATAGACGGTAATAGTATCTGCTGTTCCGGTAGCCTTGAAGTCCACGAGCGCGCCCGTCGACTTGCCAATCCAGTTACGCTGCATTTCCTTGACGCCTTCGGGCCAATCGAGATCATCGAGCCCTTCAAGGAGCTTCTCGGCGTATTCGGTGATCTTAAGCATCCACTGGCGCATGGGCTTGCGGATAACGGGATGATTTCCACGCTCCGATCTGCCGTCGATGACTTCTTCGTTCGCGAGAACCGTGCCCAAAGCGGGGCACCAGTTAACGGGGACTTCGGCGACGTAAGCAAGGCCCTTTTTGTAAAGCTGCTCGAATATCCACTGCGTCCACTTATAATACTTCGGATCCGTCGTATTGACTTCACGATCCCAATCATACGAAAAGCCGAGAGCCTGAATCTGCTCGCGGAAACGGTCTACGTTCTTCTTCGTAGTGATCGCAGGGTGAGTACCCGTCTCGACCGCGTACTGCTCAGCAGGAAGGCCGAACGCGTCCCATCCCATCGGATGAAGGACGTTAAATCCCTTCATGCGCTTATAGCGGCAGAGAATATCGGTAGCGGTATAACCCTCAGGGTGTCCGACATGAAGCCCCGCGCCCGAAGGATACGGGAACATATCAAGACAATAGAATTTCGGCTTCTTATCGGAGCCGTCGACTTTAGTCGACGTCTTGAAGGTCTTGTTGGTAAGCCAGTAGTTCCGCCACTTCTTCTCTATGGCGGAAAAATTGTAATCGCTCATTATTTGCTCGTTTCAGCCCCATCGGCGTATTCGGCGATCGATTTCTTAATCAGTCCCGAAACGTCGTTGGTCGCCGCAGCGACGCCGGCTCGAACGGCATGATAAATTCCCTTGTGCGAGGAATTCCCGTGAGTGATGATAACGGTTCCGTTAACGCCGAGAAGCGGCGCGCCGCCATACATCTCGGGATCCATCTGACGCTTGAGCGCCTTGAACGCAGGCTTAAGCAAGAGCGCCAAAATCTTACGGAAAGGCGTAGCGGTGATTTCCTTCTTGAGCCACGAGCCGATTGCTTTTGCAACGGACTCGACGGACTTCAAAATGACGTTGCCGACGAAACCGTCACAAACCGCGACGTCGACCGTACCTTCGCAAACGTCATGCCCTTCCATGTTGCCGCGGAAGTTGATGGACTTCGCTTCCTTAAGCATCGGATAAGTGTCGTGCACGAGCTGATTACCCTTGCACTCTTCCTCGCCGATCGACATGAGCCCGACAACCGGCTCCTTCTGATTGAACACCTGCTGCGAATAGACGCTACCCATAATCGCCCACTGCACGAGCCACTCCGGCTTGCAGTCGCAGTTAGCGCCCGAATCGAGAAGAACGAGCGGCTTACCGGGAACCTTAGTGGGGATGATCATGGCGATAGCGGGACGATGAACGCCGTCGATACGCTTCAAGGTGAACATCGCGCTCGCCGCAACCGCTCCGGAGTTACCGGCGGAAACGAACGCGTCCGCGCGGCCTTCCTTAACGAGGCGCATCGCCACGTTAATCGAGCAATCGGGCTTACGAAGAATGGTCTTGGCCGCCGACTCATCCATCTCCGCGACTTCGGGGGCGTGGATGATTTCGAGCGAACCTTTTTCGATAGCGGATTGGGCGCGAGCTTTAAGTTCTTTAGGAAGAACTTCAAGTTCGGCTTGGATGGCACTCATCTGACCGACCAAGAGAACCTTGGCGTCAGACATTTCCGTCGCGGCTTCCACCGCTCCGATAACCACTTGTTTCGGAGCGAAGTCTCCACCCATTGCATCCAGCGCAATCCGTACCATGGGATGACCTCCCTTAAGTTTGTTTATTCAATTAACCGACCGCGAGGATCTTACGACCCTTGTACATGCCGCACTTCGGGCACGCACGATGGGAACGAACAACCGCGCCACATGCGGGGCAGGTGCCGGTCGAGGCGAGAATCGGCTTCTCGAGCTGAGCGACGCGCTGACGCTTACGCATTTTGGACTTCTTATGTTTGGGCATTGCCATGGCTTTATTCTCCTTCTACTTTCAAATTATCGAGCGCTCCCCACCTGTCATCGGACAAGTGCTCGGCCTTCTGCTGAATACCGGGACAGTCCTCCGAACAAAGCGGATAGCTACTTAAGTTGAGTATTATACTCTCTCTGAGCTCATTCGTCAAATCGACCTCGCTCTGCTTTTCGTCGATTTCGACGGAGGTGACGAAGTCTTCGACCTTAATGGTCGTATCGAAATCCTCGCCGCAGCGCGAACAAACGAGCTCGAAGTCCTGCTCGATCTTGCCGCGCACGAGGAGCTCGGAGCCGAGCGCCTGAACGAAGAGATCGTAGCGAATACCTCCAAAAGGATGAACGAATTCTTCTTCGAGATCGATCGCATCGACCTCGCCTTCGAACCGCTCTCCTCCTTCTTCAAGACGAGAAATATCGATTATGAGTTTCTCATCCATGAAGACGCTTTTCGACCGCGGAAGTCACGAATTCCGACGTATCGCCTTTGTAGCGAACGAGCTCACGAACCGACGAAGCGGTGACGCAAGAGAGGTGTTCGCTCGGCAACATAAAGAGAGTTTCGATTTCGCCCGCCATCTTGCGATTGATGAGCGCCATCTGAAATTCATATTCGAAGTCGCTGTAAACTCTCACGCCACGGAGAACGACCTTCGCGCCCTCGGCGCGGCAAAAGTCGACCAAGAGTCCGGAGAGAACTTTGACTTCCACATTGGTGATTCCGGCCGCCTCGACATCTTCGCGAATCATCGCGAGGCGATCGGCAATCGGGAACATCGCGCCTACCTTAGTACTCTTTTCCAAGACCGCGACAATAAGCTTGTCATAGAGCTTCGAGCCTCTGGAAATGAGGTCGAAATGGCCCTTGGTCATAGGGTCGAAAGTGCCGGGGTAGACTGCGATGCGCTCCGCCATTTACTTAGTTCTTGTAAGTGACGATACCCTTGCCCTTGCGGATAACACCGATGATGTTATACTGCTGGTGCTGGGCCTTCAAAATATTAGTGGCCTTGGTGAGCTCGGCCTTCGGAATGATGACGACGAAACCGATGCCCATATTGAAGACGCGGTACATTTCGTCATGATCGACCTTGCCCTGGCGTTCGATGAACTTGAAGATCGTAGGAACTTCCCAAGACGCGCGATCGATTTCCGCGTTAACGGCCTTCGGGAGGACACGCGGAATATTGTCCGGGAAACCGCCGCCGGTGATGTGGGCCATACCGGTAATCTTGATCTTGCGCTCGAGGAGCTTCGCGACGGGCTTCAAAAAGCTCTTGTGAACCGCGAGGAGCGCGTCGCCGAAAGTCTGGTTCGTACCGGGGATTTTGTCACGGCAGCTGAGCTGGCACTGATCGAAAATGACGCGGCGAGCGAGAGAGAAACCATTCGTCTGAAGACCGCCCGAGGGGAAGCCGATGATGACGTCTCCGGCGCGGATGGACTTACCGGTGATGAGCTGCTTCTTGGAAACGCAGCCGACGATCGTACCGACGAGATCGTACTCGCCCGCAGGATACAACCCGGGCATCTCGGCGGTTTCGCCGCCGAGAAGCGCCATGTGGTTTTCCTTACAAGCTTTGCAGAGACCCGAGACGATCTGCTTGAACTGGAGAGGATCGACCTTGGAAGTGCCGACGTAGTCCATGAAGAAGAGCGGCTTCGCACCCTGAACGAGAATGTCGTTAACGCAGTGGTTGACGATATCCTGTCCGACGGTGTCGTGCTTGTTCATCATCGCGGCGACTTTGAGCTTGGTGCCGACGCCGTCTTCCGAAGCGACGAGGATCATGTCCTTGCCGGTCGGGACTTTGTGGAGGCCACCGAACGCGCCGATGCCGCCGATGACGTTCGCCGTCTTGGTGGCGGCGACCATCTGCTTGATGGAGCCGACCGCGTTCATCTTGACGTCGATATCAACGCCGGACTGGGCGTAAGCCGATTTCTTCTTTTGTTCTGCCATTGTCTTTAGGTCTCTCTTGAAGCTTGTAAGGATTCGCTCTTTTTAAGGATTAGAGCTTGTCGTTCGAGCCGAGAACGTTGAGAATCTTGTGAACGTACATCGCCTTCATCGCGTCACGAGCAGGCGTCAAGTACTGGCGAGGATCGAAGTGACCGGGATTTTCAGCGAAGTGCTGACGGATCGCCGCGGTCATCGCGAGACGCGAGTCGGAGTCGATGTTGATCTTGCAAACGGCGCTCGAAGCGGCCTTGCGGAGCTGCTCTTCGGGAATGCCGACCGCGTCGGGGAGCTTGCCGCCGAACTTGTTGATCGTGTCGACGTGATCCTGCGGAACGGAGGAAGAGCCGTGAAGGACGATCGGGAAGCCGGGGAGCTTTTCTTCGATGGCCTTGAGGATGTCGAAAGCGAGAGGCGGGGGAACGAGCTTGCCGGTCTCGGGATCGCGCGTGCACTGAGCGGGCGTGAACTTGTAAGCGCCGTGCGAAGTGCCGATCGAGATGGCGAGCGAGTCGCAGCCGGTGCGGGTCGCGAAGTCGATGACTTCTTCAGGCTTCGTGTAGTGGGATTCCGCGGCGGAGACTTCGTCTTCGACACCGGCGAGAACGCCGAGTTCGGCTTCAACCGTGACGTCGTGAGCGTGAGCGTATTCGACGACCTTCTTGGTGAGAGCGATGTTCTCTTCGTAAGGAAGGTGGCTTCCGTCGATCATGACGGACGAGAAGCCCGTGTCGATGCAGCTCTTGCAAGTTTCGAAGCTGTCACCGTGGTCGAGGTGAAGAACGATCTGAGGAGCGGGGCAGCCGAGTTCCTTGGCGTATTCAACCGCGCCCTGAGCCATGTAGCGAAGGATCGTGGGGTTCGCGTACTTACGCGCGCCCTTCGAGACCTGCATGATGACGGGAGACTTCGTTTCGACCGAAGCCTGAACGATGGCCTGCATCTGCTCCATCGTGTTGAAGTTGAACGCGGGGATGGCGTAGCCGCCCTTGACCGCCTTGGCGAACATTTCCTTGGTGTTGACGAGACCAAGTTCCTTGTAGCTGACCATGTTTCTTTTCTCCTTAAGATATTTCCCTCTTCTGAGGGATTTGTGTGATATTATACCAAAATTCCCCTACGAAAACAAGGTGCCAATCCGTTAATCGAATTTGGCGGCGTTTTTGCGATAGCGCGACCAAAACTCCAAAAAGTCTGCCGCGAGATCGCGATCCGCGACACATTCGAACGCTTCGTTGCTGGCCTCAATTGCGCTGGCTCCGCGATTCATCGCCTCGAGGTAAGTCGGAATCACTTTACGATATTCCTTGAATTTCTCGACCGCGGGAGCGCCTTTTTGCAGAAAATAAATGAGCGCCCAGCCCGTACAATAATTCGAATTGACATCTCCCGAGTAGTACGCTTGGCGGTCCATATGGATCAGTCTTCTCATGTTTTGGGCGCACAGTCGAAGATTTTTCGCTACCCACATCGCGCGATTGCCTTCTTCGATGATTTTAACGGTATTTTTCGCGCTATTGTACTTGATGTTCTCGAAGAAGGTGGCGTGCCCCTCGTTGAACCACATCGCGTGATCGCCTCGCCCTGTCGCGTAATAGAGGTACTGATGAAAGCCTTCGTGTCTCATCGTACTTCTCGCCAAATCTTTGTCTTCCGCGGCGATCAAAAGCTCCTCGCGTCCGGGATCCCAGAGTCCGCAGCTCATTTGGTCGTCCGATCCCGTGGACTTGCGATATTCGCGATATCCTTCGAGCGTCTTGAAAACACGAACCGTGCACAAACCGACCTTTTTATCGGCAGGAACATACTTTTCATACGCTTTTCTCATCGCTTCGGCGAGTCTTGACGTATCCGAGACGAACCTCCCTCCCTTCGATTTATCGAGATCGGTCAAGAATTTGTAGTTTTTTGTCTCCGTACTCCACCACTTCATCGACGAATAGTCGCTCGTCATTCCGGAGGTCGAACTCGAAAGCGAAGCCGAAGCGTCTTTCAGCAGTCGCTTTTCGACCTCCGGCTTGACCGTCTCGGCGAAAGCGAACTCGATCAAATAACTCTTGCCGCTCTTGGTAGTGGCGATCGTCGAACAATTGAGCGCTTTCCAAGCCTTCTTCCAAGCCGCGAAAGTTTCTTCATCTTGGACGAAGGAGTCGCGAGAGGCTTTCATCGCGTTTTCGGCGTCTTCTTTTTTGATCAGCACACCGAAATTCGTCTCTCTACCCTCCGGCGGAAGCGAATCGACGCGTACGAGCCTAAGCTCATTCCCCTTCTTGTCCTTCCACGTTCCCACTATCGAACTCGAACGCCAAAGATCATCGGACTTGCAATACTGCATCTTCTCGCCGGCGGAGCTGATCATTTTGGTAATGACGAGCGTCGGCGGAGGTAGACCATGCGAATTGGCGAGGACCTTCATCTTAATCCCCTCTTTTTCATCAACCAATTCCGCCTGCGCTTTAAGCTGCGGAGCCGAATAAGCCGAGAGCGCTGAAGCGAGAATCGCCGCTACCAGGGCTAATCGATTCATTTCCGCAGCTCCTCTATCGCCGCGTCAAGCGTCGGATAGACCGCGGCGATTTGTCGTATTTCGCCGGTGGGCTCCGCTTGATCGGGGATTAAAATCGGCTTCATGCCCGCCGCATGTGCGCCGCGGATCCCACTGAAAGCGTCCTCGAAAACGGCGCAATCCTTCGGCTCGATACCGATCTTGGACGCGGCGAGGAGGAAGATGTCGGGAGCGGGCTTCGAATTGACGACCTCTTCTCCGGTAGTTATCGCGTCAAAATAGTCGATTACGCCCGAAGAGGTAAGATTATGGCGAACTATGTGAATTCGCGAGGAAGAGGCGACGGCGGTCTTGATGCCATTCTCGCGGCAAAAGGAAAGCATCTCGATAAGCCCCGGCTTCTTAGGCGGAATCGATGAAAGCTGCTCGTTCCAAGCGAGTTCAATAGCGGTTTTCGAATATTCTTCCCAATCAAGCAAAGGATATTCAGCGGCAATTATCTCTTTTATGAGCTTTCGGCCCATCCCCGAAAAGCGCCGCGGAACGGCGGGATCGATTATGACTCCCTGACGCCGTCCCGCTTCGATCCAGGCGCGCTGATAGACGGACTCGGTATCGAACAAAAGCCCGTCTTGATCGAAAATCGCGCCTTTAATCATTATTTCTTCTTTTTCATCAATATCTCGACCGCACCCGTCGAATCCTTGGAGTTCTGAGTGCGAACGGTGATGACGACATTGCAACTGTTGTTGCCGGTCACTTCCGGCCCGATGTCGTAAAGAAGAACATTGTTATCCTGCTTCGTGCCGGTAAAGCCGAACTTATCGGACTTGGCGACGATCTTGCCGTCCATTTCAATCGCGATGCGCTTGATTTCGAGACGTTCAGCGCCTCGGATATAACGGAGGCGAATCGCGCGGCCCGAGCGGATGTCCGCCGTCGAGCAAGGAATCACGATATCCTTCCAAGTATTGAGCGAGACCGACTTGGGATCCCATCCTCCGATGGCCTTGACGTTCGAAACCTTCGCGGCATTCGGGTCGCCGACGAGCGACTTCACGATCTTGGTCGAATCATGAACCATTGCAACCGCTGCAACTACAGGATCACGGTAGGGCTTCACTTCGCTAAGTCCCGTCTTCTTTTCGACCCACTCGCGCTCCCACTGAGAGCGATTGACGCTGGATCTGCCGCGTTTGTTGTCGATATAAATCTTACGACGCTGAACATAATAGTCGCGAATAAGTCCCGACCAGACCTTGCAAGCATAGTCATCGACGGGCGGTCCCCAGATCGTGACGATGCGACGTGCGTTCTTTTCGTAGTAATCGGCGAGCTTATCGTTCTTCCCAGCGTGCGCGCGAGCGAAGTCGATCCACCGCTTAAGCGAGTAGTGAGGATGGGACTCAAGGAGGCGGTCCATCGCCATCAAGAGACGCTCGATCCACTGCTCGCAAGTGTCGCTTACCTCATCCTCGCCTTCGCGCATAGCTCTTTCGCTCTCGACAATCAAGTCTTCGACGCGACCGGCCGCATAAGCGACGGCGTATTCGATCAAATCGGCCTCAAAAAGCGGAGAGTCACTGAACTTCTTGGCGACCGATGCGAAAGCCTCGATGCCACGATAGTAGTCGGAATTCGTCTTGATCGAGCCCTTGCCGTCACGACCCGGGCCGAGCTGCCATGTGAACTGCGGGTGGTCGGCGAACGAACCATAGCAGCTCTTGAGCATTCCGTCCCAGAATTCATCGAACGCCGGATCGTACTTCCCGTAACGAGCGGTCGTATAATCGCGGAGAAGCTGACGGATATCGGCTTTTTCCGTGCGCCACGCGGCGTCGGCCATTATCTCATAGACGACCTGATTGTTTTCGATACCTTCAGGGGCCATGCCGTGACCTACGAGGTGTCCGCGGTTAGGCGAATTGAGCGCTTCGAGGTGCCCGTTCGCGTAGAAATCGAGGACGCCCGTAAGGCCGCACTTTCCGCCCATATTCGGAATCACCGAATAGATCCAGCGCTTATTGTAAAAGCCCTTGTGGAAATCCCAGTTGACCTGATTGTGCCACCAGTGCTTGTTGTAGTCGACGGCCTCATCGAGGAGGATCATCTTGTCATCGGGGACTTTCTTGACGAGTGCCGCGAGAGTTTCCTGATCCCAGACATAACGCTGATAACCGAACATCCAGCCCTGCATGACCCAAACCGCGTCGGGATTCGCGTTAGCAATCGAACGATAGACTTTTTCGCCGTATTCGTTCATGAGATTGTAGCGCTCCGCCGTGCCCTTCGGAGGGAAAGGCGTTTCCATTTCATTGAAGGAGTCGATAAGATACATATCGCACTTGCCGAATTCCTTCTCCCATTCCTTGATGAAAGCGGTGCCGATCTTCTCGAAGACGGGGTGGTTGGGCATAACCATCCAGTTGTGGAATCTGCCGCCGCACCACTTCGTTTCGACGAGCTCGAGGTCGGGATAGATGCGCTTCAAAGCGGGCGGAACGAAGCCTGCGAAGCCGGGGCAAATCGGCTTCATCTTAAGCGCGCGCATCTTTTTGAGGATCTTATGCTGAAGTTGTATTTGATCCGTGTGCCACTCAAGCGGCATCGGGGAGTCGAGGCCCGAGATATTGCCCATGCGCATCCAAGGAAGATGAGCGGGGCCGACGAAGTAGCTCTGAATTTCGTCGTCGGTGAGGCCCAAGGACTTGAAGACGCGCGCCATAATCGCTTCTTGGGCGACGAGCGTAATCGGGGAGTTGATGCCGTGAAGCGCCATATAGTCGATTTCCTGACTCCAACGCTTCCAAGTCCAATAAGGCATCGTGTAACCGTAAGTTACGACGTTGAAGTAGTAGCGATAATCGAAAGGCGTCGAACCCGAGACTTCCGCTTCCTTCTTCCAGGGCTCATCGGCGAAGCGATTCCCCGCCCAGCCGTTCATGCCGCGTTTTTGGGCTTTCGTAGCCGTATAAAAGCCGCGAGTAAGAGCGATGGGGCTATTGCCGGTGACAATGAGCTTATCGCCCTTCACCTCGGTCTTGAACCATTCCGCACCACTCTCTTGACCTTGACCTTTAACCTTGGTCTTCGCGTCGAGAACTAACTCGACGCGGGGGTCGACTTCGCCCGCAAAGCGACGGATGACCTCATACGCGGCCTTCGTACCTTCATCGGCCTTCGGAGCCGCAAACGAAGTGACCGTACCTAATGCAATAGCGCCTAATAAGATAATATTCTTCATAATAGTATTATATCATAATTTTGGCCATCGTAAAAGCCGAAGCTCTTTGCCGTTCCGCCCTTCGGAAGCGAAACCGAACCGGGGTTGAAGAGTTTAAGACCACAAGATAAAGTCTTCTTTTCAGCGATATGCGTGTGGCCGTTTACCATCACCGTACCTATCCCGATCGGCGGCAGCTTCCACTCGTTAAAGAGGTGTCCGTGGGTCAAGAAGAACGTCTCATTTCCCGCCTCCAGAATTTGGTAGTCGGCCATAATCGGGAATTTGAGCATCATCTGGTCGACTTCAGCGTCACAATTGCCGCGGACCGCGATGATTTGGGACGCTCGCGCATTAAGAAGCTCAGCGACTTTAACGGGATCGTAGAAGTTGGGGACGCCGTTTCTCGGACCGTGATAGAGGAGGTCTCCTAAAAGCGCGATCTTTTCCGCGCCAAGTTCATCGGCCTTTTTGAGCGCCGCCTCCAACGTCGACGGTACGCCATGCACGTCACTTATAAACGCTATCTTCATAACCACCATTTCGTCAAGGTTAGACGAACTCCGTCTCGATCGTTAGGACGACTTCATTCTCGGGGAAGTTCGTCTTCATATAGCTTAAGAACTTCGCCTTAAGCGCTTCCCAATCCCGAAGATGATAATCGACGATGAAATCGACGTAGAGCTTTTTCGTTTCGGGCTCGACATAGACCGCGTGGAAGCTCTTCACGAATTCTTCGCCGCGCACAAACTCAGCAACCGTTTTGCGGATGTGCCGCGTTTCTTCATGATCGTTATCAACCGCATAAACACCGAAGACCATCGTCACATGTTCCTCGTGCATGATCTTGAGCTGCAAGGCATGAAGGAAGTCGTAGATTTCTCCGACCGTCTTCTCATGGTCGATCTCGACATTGACGGAACCCGACCAAGCGTCCGGCCCATAGTTATGAAGAATCATATCCGCCGCGCCCAAAATGCCGGGAGTCGTGCGAATCATCGTGTAGATTTTGTGGGCAAGTTCTTTCTCTCCGGCCTTGCCGATCAAGTCGGCCAAAGTCTTCGCGAGAACATCATAACCCGCTTTCAAAATCACACCGGCCATAATGACGCCCGCATACGCATCGATAGAGACATCGAAGATAATGAAGACGAGCGCCGAGATGATCGTGATGATCGAAACATACGCGTCACTCTTGCAATCTGCCCCCACTCCGACAAGCGCTTCCGACGTCGCCTCCTTGCCCTTCTTCATCGTATAAAGGCCGAGAACATATTTAAGGACGGCGGAAACGGCGATGATACTCAAGGAGACATACGATATCGCCAAGGGCTCGGGCTTGAAAATGAGCTTCACCGCTTCGATGAGCATCTGGAAGCCGGAGAAGAGAATGACGGCCGCAATGACAAGCGCCGTCAAATATTCGATTCGCCCATAGCCGAATGGATGCTTCGCGTCAGGATGTCGCGCGGCAAGCTTCGTTCCGACGAGCGTGAGAATCGAGGTAAGCGCATCCGCGGCATTGTTGATACCTTCGGAGATAATGGCGATTGAGGAGGCGGCAATACCCGCAATGACCTTAATCGCGGCAATCAAGATGTTCGCGACGACTCCCAAGATGGATGTGCGAACGATTATTTTATCACGAGTCATTATTCGGTGCGACCGGTGTAAGCTTCGGCCTGAGAGTTATCGATCGTTTCGGCGAAGAACTTGTCGGCAGCTTCATTGAACACGTTTTCGAACGCGCGGAAGCCTCCACGAAGCTGCACGACCCAAAGCTTGAGTTCGCCCTTGTGATAATTGACCATGCAGTTCGTACCGAAGGCGCCGCCATGTCCGAACCAGCCGTTCTCGTTGTCCTCGGGAGGCGCGACGAGTCCGAGCGAATATCCGCCCGCCATTGCTCCGCGTGTCGAAACGGCGAGAATCGACTTGACCGTCTCTTCCTTAAGAACGCGAACACCATTGTCGCCGAGACCCAAGTTCATGAGCATCTTATAGAACTTGACCTGATCGCGAGTAGTTGTCCAAATACCCGCTCCTGCGCTTGTGAAGACGTGGTCATCATTATAAGGACGCTGTTCCCACGGGTCTTCCGCTCTCCAAGTCGCTTTGCGGCCGACTCCGCAATCATACATCTCGATCTTGCGCGCGATTTGCTCCTCGGTCGGCTTGAAGGTGGTTTTCTTCATTTCCAAGGGATCGGTGATTATCTCTTTAACGAGGACTTCAAACTTCTTCCCCGTCGCAACTTCTGCACACGCGGCAGCAATGTCGATTCCCGTATTCGAATACTGCTGACGAGTTCCCGGCTCGAAGAGAATCGGAGAATTCGCGGCAATCGAAGCGACCGAACGAAGCGGAGCGCCGCCCGACCAACCGCCGCCTCTGATCCACGCCTGCTTGCAGCAAATCTCGAACGGAAAGCCGCCCGTATGATTGAGGACGTTCTTAACGGTAAGGACGTTTCTCGCTTTGACCAAAGTCTTCACGTCGTCCTTAACGCCCGCGTTAATCCACAAAGTTCCGAATTCGGGAAGATACTTCGAAACGGGATCTTCGAGCGACATGACGCCGTCTTCAACGAGCTTCGCTACGACGACTCCGCAAAAGCCCTTCGTCTGAGAGCACTGCATGAAAGGATCGTCGAGCGTGATCTTGCGACCCTTGTCGACATCGGCGAAACCGAGGCAAGCGACTTCTTCAGCACCGGGCTTGATGAGAATCGCAACCGCTCCCGGGAGTTCTCCCGATTCGACGTATGGCTTGAGCGCGTCTTCGACGAAAGTCGAAGCGCTAAGTCCGAGCGAGAAAAGCGCGGCGGTTAAGAGCGAAAAGTATTTCATTCCGTCACCTCAGTCGTGGTCACCTCAGTCGCCGGAGCGTCCTCTTCATTTTCGGCAGCTTCGCAAACCGAGACACTGACGAGCTTAGCGCCTTCGGAGAGACGAACGAGCTTCACGCCCTGAGCCATGCGGCCCTGGACATTGAACTGGGAAACGGGCGAGCGAACCATCTGCTGATCGCTCGTAATGGAAATGACGTTCTCATCGTCGGCAACAGCATGCGCGGCAACGACTTCGCCATTGCGCTCCGCACCCTTAATGCCGATCATGCCCATGCCGCCACGATTGTGACGCGTGAAGTCCTTGAACTCGCAGCGCTTACCATAACCGTTGGCAGTCGCGATGAACAAGGTCTTCGAGTCGTCGACCACATCGAACGAAACGACCTCGTCCCCTTCCATAAGCTTGATACCGCGGACGCCCGTAGCAGTGCGTCCCATCCGGCGAACATCAGTCGCCGCGAAGCGCATCGCGCGCCCATTCTTCGTGAGCATCAAAACATCGTCCGAGTCCTTGACGAGACGAACTTCGACGAGCTCGTCATCTTCTTCGATGTTGATCGCGCGGATACCCGCCTTGTTGACGTTCGCGTAATCTCCAAGGAGCGTCTTCTTAACCGTTCCGTTCTTGGTCGCGAAGAAGACGTCGACATCGCCTTCGAACGAGCGGATCGGGAGAAGCTCGAGGACCTGCTCGCCCTCCTGCAAGTTGAGGAGATTGATGAGCGGACGGCCGAAGCTCGTCTTCTGGGCTTCGGGAATTTCGTACGCGCCCTTAACGAAGAGGCGACCCTTGTTGGTGAAGAACATGAGCTCGTCGTGAGTTTCAGCGACGAAGACGAGGCGGATGAAATCTTCTTCCTTCACCTGAGCGCCACGTACGCCATGTCCACCACGACGCTGTTCCTTGTACTCGGTAAGAGCGACGCGCTTCACATAACCGCGATTCGAGAGCGTGATGACGCAGGGCTCGTCGGCGATAAGATCCTTAATCGAAACTTCGTTCGCATCGGCGACAATCTCGGTGCGGCGCTTAGCCTCTTCCTTGAGGCAGTAGCGGTTCTTGATGTCGGCGAGGTCTTCGCGGATGATCGCGTAGATTCGCTCGGGGTCGGCGAGAATCGCTTCGTAGTCGGCAATTGCCGCGAGAAGTTTCGCGAGTTCGTCGGTAAGCTTATCGCGCTCGAGTCCCGTGAGCTGATAAAGACGCATTTCGAGAATCGCGTTGACCTGAAGATCGGTAAAACCGAAGCGCGCCTGGAGGCGACCCTTCGCTTCTTCACGATTCGAGCTCGAGCGGATAATCGAGACGACTTCATCGAGATTGTCGATAGCGAGAAGAAGACCGTCGATAATGTGCTTACGCGCTTTCGCCTTCTTGAGCTCGAACTGGGTGCGACGAGTGATGACTTCGAAGCGATGATCGACGTAGCACTTGAAGAACTCTTTGAGATTCAAGATCTTAGGTCTCCCGTCGACAATCGCGAGCATGATCGCGCCGAAAGTCGACTGGAGCGCGGTGTGCTTGTAGAGGTGATTTAAGACCACCTCGCCCATCGCGCCCTTCTTGATTTCGACGACGATGCGGATATCGTCCTTCGATTCATCGCGAATATCCGAGATGCCTTCGATGACCTTGTCTTTGACGAGCTCGGCCATGTGCTTGATCATCTCGGTCTTGTTGACCTTGTAAGGAATCTCGGTAATGATGATGCGCTCGCGTCCATTCTTCTCGACCGTGACTTCCGCTTTGCCGCGAACGGTGAGCTGGCCTCGCCCGAGCTTGTACATCGCGTTGATGCCGTTATAGCCGCAGACTTGCGCGCCCGTCGGGAAGTCGGGGCCCTTGACGAACTGCATGAGGTCGTCGATCGTCGCTTCTTCGCGATGCTGAACGTAGTAGTCGATGCCGTCACAAAGTTCGCCGAGATTGTGCGGAGGAATGTTAGTCGCCATACCGACCGCAATGCCCGAGGAGCCATTGAGGAGGAGGTTCGGGAGTTTCGCGGGAAGGACGGTCGGCTCTTCCAAAGTTTCGTCGTAGTTCGGGATCATGTCGACCGTGTCCTTCTCGAGGTCTCCGAGAAGTTCTTCCGTCACTCTCTGCATACGAACTTCGGTGTAACGCATAGCTGCCGCGCCATCACCATCGATCGAGCCGAAGTTACCATGGCCATCGACGAGCGGGACACGAAGAGAGAAGCTCTGAGCCATACGGACGATCGTATCGTAAACGGCGGTATCGCCATGCGGGTGATACTTACCGATAACGTCGCCGACAACACGCGCGGACTTGACGTGCTTCGTGTTCCAGGAGTTTCCGAGCTTGTGCATCGCGTAAAGGCAGCGGCGATGCACGGGCTTAAGTCCATCTCTCACATCCGGAAGCGCGCGTCCGACAATAACGCTCATCGAGTAGTCGATATAGTCTCTCGACATCTCGTCTTCGATGTTGACGTCTTCGAAATTGGTAACAGAAATCTCTTCGCTCATATTCTTGGCTCTAGCTTATTATTTATAATATATTATATTATATCATATTTCACGCGCACGCGCGAGACTCATAAGATCAAGAAGCTCTTTATTTCAGGCTAACTCGGTGAACTCGCTTAAAACAGGAAGCCCCATGATATTCTCGTAGGAGCCTTCGTATCGTTCGACGATAAGACCGCCCGATTCGTCGATGTCGTACGCGCCGGCGCGGTCGGTAGGCTTCACCTCCGCGACGTACTTTTCAATCAAATCCTCGGATAGCTCGCGGAACTTCACCTTCGACTCGACGACCTTCGTTTCGAGCGCTCCGCCTTTCTTGCACCAAGCTACTCCCGTGAAGACCGAGTGATAATTTCCGGAAAGCTCGCGCAAATATTCCTTCGCTTCCTCGAGAGTCTTCGGCTTACCGTAGATTCGATTATCGAACCAAACGATCGTGTCCGCGGCGATTATCGACTCATCGGGGAATAGCGCGCGGCACGCCTTAAGCTTGCGCGCCGCGTTTACCGTGACCGTGCGCTTCGGAGCGCGAGGAATCGAGACTTCCTCCGCCTCGGTCGGCACGACCTTAAACGCAAATCCAAGACCCGTTAGGATCTTGGATCTGCGAGGAGATTTGGAAGCGAGGATCACTTCTTCAACGTCTTAAGCGTAAGTCCCGTCAAGTCCTTGCCCTTCTCAGGGAGGATCATCGAAGCGATGAGCGCGACGACGACGCAGACGACGAGGCCGATACCGCCCAAGAGGAACGGGTGGAACTTAAGCCCGAAGACGTCGCAGTGGAGAATCTCGCAGCTGAAGCAAACGAAGTAGTTCGCGACGAGACCCAAGACCGCCGCGAGGCCCTTGATGCGCGGGAGGAAGACGCCCATGAAGAAGAGTCCCGTTAAGCCCGCCGTGAGCATCGCGATATACTTGTTGAAGTTATCGAACAACGCCGACGACTCCATGCGCGAGAGCGCGAGCGCGGCGCAAATACCGAGAACACCGACGACATAAGTGCAAACCTGACCCGAGCGAATCTGCGCCTTACCCGAGATGGTCGGATTGAAGCGCTTGATGAAATCGGTGACGACCGCCGTCGAAGCGGACGAGAGGTTCGCCGACAAGGTCGAGATCGTCGCCGCGAAGACCGCCGCGATAACGAGACCCGCGAGCCACGGCGGCATTTCCGTCGCCATGAAGATCGGGAGGATCGAGTCGCCCTTAGGCATCGTCACGTCCATCGCCGACGGATTCGTGTGATAGAACGCGAAGAGCGCCATACCGATTCCGTAGAAGACGATCTGCGCGAAGACCGACATGCACCCGTTGAACCAGAGGGAGCGCTTCGTCGCGTTTTCGTCAGGCGTCGCGATATAGCGCTGGATGACGCACTGGTCGGAAGTGTAGCTCGAGAGGTTCGAGATAAGGCCCTGAACCGCGACGACCCAGAATACCGGCTGCGAGAAGAGGAGACGGAAGTCCCACATCGTGTTCTTGTCGTAGGAGGAGGCGATATTCCAGAACGTGGCGAGGTGTTCGCCGCTCGCGCCCGTCTTCGAAATGAGGAGGACGAGTACCGAGACCGCGCCGCCCATAAGGACGATACCCTGAACGAAGTCGGACCAGATAACGGCCTCGAGACCGCCCAACGAGCAGTAGATCATCGTGAGAACGCCGCAAATGAGAATACACGCGTCGATCGAAACGCCGGTCACCGCGTTAAGCGCGATCGCCGGGAGCAAGGTCACGACCGCGACGCGGCAGACCATGAACACGATGAACGCCGCGGAGCCGAAGAGACGAACGCCGAGGTTGAAGCGCTTCTCGAGATATTCGTACGCCGAGGTGATACCGAGGCGGCAGAAGAACGGGAGGTAGTAGTAGATCGCGACCGGCGCCATGCCGATGATGAAGAACGCCATCACGAAGTATCTCCAGTCCTGGAGGTACGCCTGAGTCGGGATCGCGATAAAGGTGATCGACGAGAGCATCGTCGCGAAGATCGACATACCCGCGACATACCACGGAATCTTACCGCCGCCGCGGAAGTAATCGTTTTCGTCTTTCTTCTTGAAGATGAAGAAGCAGGCCATCGCGACCATCAAGCATGCGTAAATCGCGACGACGGCCCAGGCGCTGACGCCGAACTTCTTGGTCTTGAGGAAGTGAGCGGAAGTGACGCGGTCGGTGCGAACGCGCGGCGCTTCTTCGCCGCCGACGATCATGAGCTGATATTGCTCGGGAGTCTTGCCGCGCTTGAGGCTGGCGGCCGCGCCGCAACGAGGCTTATCGTCCTTCGCGAGAGTGCCGTATTCGCACCACGCGTCCGTGACGCAGTTGTAGGCCATGACTTCGCGCTGCCAGTGAGCGCCACCGCCGCGAACCCAGTCCGAGTAGCCGTAACCGCCGACGAGAAGGATGTGCTGGTGGCCGGAAGGGAGAAACGCCGCGCCGATCGTGGTGTGAGCGGTGAGCGGGGAGAGCGTCTTCCATTCGCCGGGCGCGGTAAGCGAGTAGCGATAGCCGTCGAGGAGGACAGGAGCGCCGGGAGCGCCCTTCTCATAACCGCCGAAGACGACGAGATACTTTTCCTTCTGATCGCCGTTCTGAATCGCCGCGACCATCTGCGAACGCGTCGCGGGGCCGGGGAGATCGGGAAGCGCCGTCCACTCGTTCGCTCCTTCGGCGAGCTTCCAGACGTGATTACCGCCGATCACGTAGATCGTGTTGCCGTCTGCGGCCGCCGCGCCCATCGAAATCGGCTCGGGGAGATCGGGAAGCGCCTCGGTCGCGACGATGTCGCTCGCTTCCATGTTCGAAGGAATCTGCGGGTTGAAGAGATACGCGTCCTTGAACGTCGTTTCTCCGTCGGTACCGCCCGCCGCGAAAATACCCTTCGGCGTTTCGCAGGTTACGCCTTCAGCGACGTTATGCTTCGTGGAGCCTACGCGCGACCACTTACCCTCAAGGTCGCGAACGAAGACGTCGTTCTTATAAACCTTCTGATCGTTCTCGAAGTTCGAACCGCCCGCGATCAAGAATTGTCCGTCGGGGAGTAAGCCTCCGAAGGGACGCGCGACTTTGGTCGGAGCCGTTTCCGGATCGTGCCACTGGATCGCGATCGCCAGCGCTAATAACAATATCGATTTCATTTCTTCATTCCTTTCTTTATTTCAGCCATGATGTCAGCGGCGGGAACGACCGCGAAGTCGATTACCTGATAGCCGGCGCCTTCCCAAAGAACACCGATCGACTTGTCTTTAAGAATCGTGATATCGGAGTAAGCCGAGCCGCCTTCGCAGATCGTGATACCCTCGGTCCAAGTCTTGCCGTCATCGGTCGACACGCGCAAGGTCACGTTATTGCGGCCCGAGGACTTGCAGCCCGTATAAAGGAGGATCTTCTTTTCGTTATTGCCGAAGCGCATGATCTGCGCGTTGCAGCCGGGATCCATAAGATTGTTGTCGAAATGACTTTCCCAAGTCTCTCCCTTATCCTTCGAGATATGAATCAAACGTCTGCAGCCTCCGCAGCGCGAATTGATCATCCAACTTCCGTCGGCGAGTTCGACGATCTTGCACTCGTCGCCGCCGTTCGTCGGCTTACCGAAGCTCTTCCACGTCTTGCCGTGGTCGAGCGAGCCGAAGATCGCGTTGCCGCGCTTCCCGTTAGCGTGTACGAGAGTATGGAGGAGCGCGCCCGACTTCGTCTGAATACCGGAACCCGAGGAGATGAAGATGAAGCCTGAGTCGCCGCGCTTAGCGAAGAACGGCCAGTCCTCAAACGCGATCTCTTTCGTGATATCGCGAGGCTTTGACCAAGTCTTTCCGTTGTCGGCCGATTCCTGAACGTAAAAGAGGTAAACGCCGTTACCTCCCTCGGTCGTGGTCCAGTCCCAAACGTTATAAAAAAGGAAAATCTTCTTCGCCTTCTTGTCGACGATAAAGCTCGGATCGGAGCCCGACCACTTGCTGCCGGCTTCCCAAGGCCAGTCCCAAGAGTTGACCGGCTCGGTCCACGTCTTACCGTTATCGCTTGAGCGACGAATCGTGATGTTGATCGGCTGGTGAACGTTGAGGTCGCCGCCGTTATTGGTACGCGCGTCACACGCGGCAACGAGATCTCCGTTCGGCGCCGTGCACAAGGCGGGGATTCGATACGAGCGGATTCCGTTATCGCCGGCGCGCCAGAGCGTCTGCGGTTCGCTCATCGCGGCGAAAGCGTTAAGCGCCAAGAGCGCCGCGCCGAGAATTATCGTTTTCTTCATGGTATATTCAAGTCCTTTCTTTTTTAAATTCATTTGAGTTCGACTGAAACGCGGAAGAAGTGATCGTTCGCTTTCGCCTTATGCCACGCGCCGTCCTCGAGCTTCTCCTTACCCTCGACGGTATACTCGCGACTCGCGCCCAAATCCGGCTCCCATGTGACGAGCGGCTCTCCGTCTTCGCCGAGCGCGATCTTCGCTTTGAGCTCCCTCGCGTCGTCTTTCTTGCCCGTGACGAGATAGCGTCTCCAAGCCTCTTCTCCTTCCTCGTACGCCGCGAGTTCTTCCTCGCTGAGCGGCAAAAAGCGAATATCGTCGAGATAAATGAGCGCATCGCCATTAAGCCACTTGCTCGTACCGGCGAGCGTCGTTCTCATGACGATGGTAATAGTCGTGGATTTATTATCTTCGCCGAGAACCGCGCTGTACGTTCGCCAATTTTCGTCGGTCGTAAGCTCGTTCCCATTGCATGACGCCGAAAGCGAACCACGATCACGCTCGTCGAAGCTCATGCGATAGGCGAAACTGAAGATTCCCTTACCCTTGAACGAGCAAGTGAGCGAGACGGTGTTTTTATTGACTCTATTGATTCTCGCCGACGCGGAGGTAGCACCTTTCTCGGCGCTTTCGTACGTAGCGGTAAAGTCGCTGCCGCTGACGACGACGTTATCGGCGTCGACGGCTTCGTTGAGCTCATCCTTCGCCTTCTTTTTCCAAATCGCGTAGAACGTAACGACTTCGCCTTCTTCGCTCGCGAGATTCATCAGCGGCTCGGGAAGCGGTTCGGCGACTTGCTTATCGAGGCTCCAAGCTACGAAAGTATAATCGGCGTGATAGAAAGCGTTCATCGGGAGAGTAACGGCGCTATCGTATACCGCGGCGATATCGTCCATCGCTCCGATCGCTCGCGCTAAATTCGCATCGAAGCGAACGACATAATGAATTTTCGCCTTATATACCGCCGTAAGCGCGTGGTTCTTCGCGACCTTGACGAGATCGGTTTCGGCGATGAACTTACCCTCGTATTGCCAGCCGACGAAATCATGCTCTGCCGGCGGCGTGGGCGAAGGAAGCGCGCCGTACTCGGAATCGAAAGTTACGATCTTCTCACTTGAGTCAATCGTCCCTTCGCCGGCGTTAAGCGTCACTTTATAGCTTTTCGCCGACCAGTGCGCATATAGCGTTTGGTCTTCGCAAATCTCAAACTCCTTGCCGTTTACGATCTGTTCATCTTCGTCATCTTCCGATGCTTGATCCATCCACCAACCCTTGAATTCGTACCCGGCGCGCGAAGGCGTAGCCGCCGGCATCGGATAAGCGTCGGTATATCTTACCTCGTACGGACCGTAGGCGTCGGGGCTACCTGAGAAGTTACGGTCGTAAGTGACATAGTACTTCTTCTTCTCCATGACCGCCTTAAGCTCATGACATTCGGCATTGTCGACGAGCGCGTCCGCCTTGAGAAGCGACTCCCCCTGCTTCCAACCGGTTAATTCGTACCCGAGCCTGACCGGAGCCGGGAACGAATCGAAGGGATAAGGCTCGTCGAATTTCACTTTCGTCTCTACGCTCTTTACTCCGGCCTCGAACTCGCCCGTTTCGGTTGTTAAGGTGATGGTGACGAAGTTGTTGGTGAAGACAGGAGTGAGCGTAAAATATTGGATAGAGCAATACCCATCGAACGTCGGCGGCCTGGGGTTCATGTAGTAATATTCTATAAAAGTGAGGTCTCCCTTATCCTCATTTTCTACGAGGTCGTAATTCCCGGGATTATCTTCCGTACTATCGAGATTGGAGTATCTCCCTCCGATCACCCACTTCTCGAATGAGTATCCGGCCTTGGCCTCAGCATGAAATGAGAAGCCGCAAAGAAAGTCTTCGATTGCTCCGTTTATGCCGGTAACGTCAGATCTTACAACCGTACCGCCCTTATGGTTTACGATATTGAAAATCTTGGCATCTGCCGACCAAATCGCGTAACGCTTGGAGACTTCGTCGTACCAGTTCTTCGCGCTATGAGCGTCGTGCTCGAAACCGAAAGCGCTTATGCTTACGGCAAATGCGCCGCACCATAGAATGATGCGGCGCACGAGGCTGGACGCGTTAAAACGCATTTATCCTATTTCTTCATTACTCAGCGGAAGGCGCCGCGGTAATCTCTTCTTCCGAGCCTTCAATCGAGTCGTTCGTGCGAACTTCACGACCGCTCGGGGTGATGAGACGACCGGTGACGAAGATGAGGAGGTTGCGCTTGACCGTCTGTTCCGCGTGGCTGCGGAAGAGGCGTCCGATGAAGGGAAGGTCGCCGAGGAACGGAACCTTATCGTCCATCGCCTTACGCTGCTCGGTGATGAGACCGCCAAGAACGACCGTCGAGCCGGGAGAGATCGAGACCGAAGTTTCGATCTTACGAACGTGGAAGAACGGCTGTTCCATCGGAGCGTCGTAGTAGGTGATGTTCTTATCGCCCGTCTGGGTAAGCCCATCGAGCGCGGCCTGAGCGCTATCCATCGCGCTGGAAGCGAGGGTAGCCTTAACCGTGTTCGGAATGGCCGTACCGAGCGTATCGAAGATCGAGGAGAGGCCAGTGAAGATTTCGCCGAGACCGGTGAAGCTTTCGAGCGAGTTCGCGTTGCCCGAGAACGGAATCTTCATACCGTAGTTCTTCCAGGTCGGTTCGTCGACGACTTCAGGGCTGAGCTCGAGGTCGATGAGGCCGCCGTTACCGTCGGAGTAGGTCGGAGTAACGCGGAGGATGACGCCGACTTCGCGGGTAAGGAAGTTCTCAGGCTCGACGATCGCGAGGACCGCGCTCTGCGAGCTGGAGTTGCTGCTGCCGGAAGAGGAGCTGGACTGGAGCTGAACGTTATAGTCGGACGGATAGATGAATTCGGTGACGACCTTGATGACGGCCTCAGTACCGGACTTGGTGACGACCTTCGGAGCCGAGAGGAGGTCCGTGTCGCTACGCTGCGAGAGCATGTGGAGGATCATCGAGAGATCGGCGTTACCGAGAAACGCGTTGACCTTCATGAACTGGTCGTTAGTCGAACGGCCTTCGCCCGAGATGTGGTTACCCGAGGTCGAGAGGTAGCGGCTGCCGTTACCGTAGTCGGAAGTGCCACCCATCGCGTCGATACCGATGTTACGAGTATTGCCGCCCTTCTGGAGCTTCGTGGTGGTGGTCGTCGTCGAAGCGCCGGCGCCCTGATAGTAGTTCTGACCGGCGTTGCTGTTAAGACCGCCCGCGGAAGACTGAGTCGTCGTCTCGTACTGCGCGTGCTTGACGCCGAGCGCCTTGCCGAGCTTATTGCCGACGTCGAGCGAGTAGTTGGAGTTGAGGATCCACTCGAAACCGAGCGAGTTCAAATCTTCCTGACTGACTTCGACGAAGCGAGTTTCGATTTCGATGAGCTTGGCGACGCCGCCGAGTTCGGAGAGCGCCTGCTCCATAAGCGCGAGGTTTTCACGAGTGTTGCGGACGCGGAGTTTGCCGATCGACTTGATGTGGTAAATCGACGAACCTTCAGGCCAATCGACGCCGAGCTGCGTGAACACGCGCTTCCAAACGTCTTCGTCGCTTTCTTCGTCGTCACCGCTCGAGGACGAGGAGGAGCGGCTCGAGAAGCTGCTGGCGCCCTTCATGCTGGTGATATCTTCGTTAGCGGTCGAGACGCGCTCCTGGAGAGTATCCGGGACGTTGTAGTTACGCGTGACCATTTCGTCGATCGACATCGACTTCTCCATGACCATGATGATCGAACCACGGACGCGGAACTTATAGCCGACCTGATCGCAGACGAGCTTGAGAGCTTCATAGAAGGAGATGTCGCTCGCGGTGATAGTCGGGATGACGGGGACGCCGGGCTGGCCGGAGGGGCCTTCTTCGTCGTCGCTACCCGCGAAGCTGTCGGACTCTTCTTCTTCGACCGCCGCGACCGCGCGAAGCGCTTCGGGCGTTCTCAAGACGAAGTTGAAGCCGCGCTTTTCGATTGGAATCTCAGGACTATCGTAGTCCTTCGAAGCCTGGCGGAAGAAGTCGACGGCGTCGATGATCGTAGCCGGCGGCTTGAACGAGATCGTGGGAAGGCGCATATTCTTCATGCGCTTTTCGATATCCTGCTCCATCGTGTGTTCAGGATCTTCGCCTACGACGGCCTTCGAGGTTTCGGCGGGAGCGAAATCGAGCTGCGAAGCGTTGGTCGCGTACATCGGACGCCAAACCTTCTCGACGTCGGCGATCATGCCGTCACGAGCGGCGTCGCGTTCCTGAGTGACGATCGCGGCTTTCTTCTTGATGATCGTACGACGGAGGCGGAGCGCTTCCTGGTTGTAAGGATCGTTGACGATAACGAGCTCGCACTCTTCGAGAGCGTTGTCGATATCACGAACGGCGAGATACTGACGAGCGCGCTTCAAATGCTTACGGATATTGGTACGCTCGTTCTTATAGTCCTCTTCGTTGCGGCGGTGGGTGATTTCCGAAACGTCAGGCTTCTTGAGCGACTCGGCGTCGGTATGGAGCCACTTTTCGAGCGTCTTAGCGGCCTTCGGGTGACGAACCTTAACGGCTTCCTGCATCGTCTGCATGGCCTGCTCATAGCGACCGATATCATAAGCTTCGAGAGCCGAGCGATAGAGGCCTTCGGCGATGCCGTGTTCGCAGATCTTCTTGAGGTCACGGTTGGTGGGACGATCACCGAGCCACTTGAAAGCGAGCGAGTAATAACGAACGGCTTCGTTGTAATCCTTCTCCTTCATCGCGCGCTGCGCTTCCTTCATCATGCGCTTGGCCTGGAGTTCGATCGATTCGATACGAACCTTTTCGGTCGCGCGGATGTTGGCGAGGAGTTCCGCGTCGGGACCCTTAACGACGGGCGCTTCAGCGGGCTTTTCATCGACTTCAGCGGCGAGCTGATCGAGAAGATTGATGACGCTATCGACTTCCGCGTCGGTCACTTCTTCCGCCGGCGTGGGAATCTCGGCGGCAGGCTCCTCGACCTTAGCGGGAGCAGGCTCTTCGGTAGCGGGAGCAACCTCTTCGGCAGCGGGTTCTTCAGTGGGCTCTTCGGTAGCTTCAGCCGGTTCCTCAGCGGCCTCTTCGGCTTCCGCGGCAGGCTCTTCGGCTTCCGCAGGCTCCTCGGCTTCCGCGGCAGGCTCCTCGGCCTCTTCACCTTCTTCAGCTTCGGCTTCGGCTTCAGGCTCAGCGGCTTCAGCAGGCTCCTCGTCAGCAGGCTCTTCTGCGGCTTCCTCAGCCTCTTCACCCTCATCTTCTTCGGCTTCGGCAGCAGGCTCTTCGGCTTCGGCAGTCGGCTCTTCGGCTTCAGCGGCAGGCTCTTCAGCCTCTTCGCCTTCAGCTTCTTCCTCTACGGCTTCGCCTTCAGCTTCTTCCTCTACGGCTTCATCAGCCGGAGTAGTTTCTTCCGCTTCGGAGACTTCCTCCGTAGCTTCACCTTCGAGATCCTTTAAAAGGTCATCGAGGTCGTCCTGGGCAAAAGCCCCGCTGGACATGGTCGTGAATACCACGGCCGCGCCGATAGCGACAAGTGATTTGATGTTCGTCATAAGTTTCCCACTTCCTTTTGTGAACATTATACTCTATTTCTTTTTTTTATTCAAGTGCCGAAATTGTTGTTTTTCGTCCGCTCGCCGCGTCCTCAATCAACACCTCCGGCCCATTGGCTCCGGTTTTAATCGTTAAAACCTTATATTTTGCGCCGCCGGTGAGCTCGAACTCGGCTCCTTCCGCGACGTTGAACGTGCGATCGCCGCCGCGCGTATACGTGAGCGTCGCTTCGGTGTCGACCGCCGCGCGCGCCGCTTTCTTGGACTTCGCGAGGGTAAGCGTCACTTCCTTCGAGTCGCGCTTGCGAACGACTACGACCTCTGACGCGTCGACGGTTTTGGTAAGGCCGGACTCTTCCGAGCCCTTGATCGCGACCTTCTTCGACTTCTGTTCGTAGCTCTTGAGCGTGAAGCCGGTCTCGCCGATTTCTTCGCCCTCGATCGCGGTCAAGGTTATGCCCTTGCGACCGTAGTCGTCCTTAGCGTCGGCCAAGTAGAAGCTGCAGCGATAACCGCTCGGGACCTTCGTCGCGGCCGTGAAGATGAAGGGCATCTTCGTTTCGGTAAGCTGCGCGCCGACCTTAAGCGACTTGAGATAATCGGGGTGGCTCGCGGCATCGGCGGGATTCGTCTCGGCGAGGAACTCCTCGAGGTTGGTGAAGCCGTCGTTATCGAGATCGCCGTTAGCGTCGCTCGGATCGCTCGGGTTAAGACCGTAAGCCTTCTCCCACTTGTCGGGCATACCGTCATCGTCGGTATCGCTCGTCTGCGCGGCGACCGCCGTAGGCTGCTTCGCGCCGCAGAACGGGCAAACTTCGCTCTTCTCGGGAATCGGCATTCCGCAGCTCTTGTCGGCGCCGGCTTCGCCCTGCACGCAAAAAACGCGGCTCGCGGGAGCGAGGAAGCTCGCTTCGGTTTCGCCGAGTTCACGAATCTGGCCGGGCTTACGAACGGCCTTCAAAGCCGCCTTGTATTCGGTGAGGTCGACCGCGTCGACGCCGGTCGCGATATGCTTCTTGTCGACTTCGCTTAAACGTTCACGCGCGACTTCGCCCGCGTCGATCGAGAACTCGCTGAGCATGACCGCGATCGCGATCGCGAGAACCGCGAGCGAACCTGCGAGCGCGAGGAAGTGCCAATAGTCGAAAAAGAAATTGCTTTTCTTTAAGGCGCTCATTCCGCCACCTCGTCTTTCTTTTGAACGGTCGTCTTGGTATTGAAATCGTAGGTCGCGACGAAGAGCGTGCACTTGAGTTCGCCGCCCTGCGAAGCGTCGTTCACGTAGCCCGTTCTGACTTCGCTTTCTTCGGAGGCTTCTTCCTCCGCCTGAGCCTTGCGACCGCGGCCGCGACCGGCCTTCTTCGCGTCTTCTTTCTTACCGCTCGCGAGCGCGGCGGAAATCTGATCGTCCTCGTGTTCGAACGAGAGATTCTCGGTCGTCGCGAAGCGCTGAGTCGCCGCGAGCTCGTTCAAGAACTTGATATGCGCGGCGGGACGAGCGCGGTAGACGAGCATATAACGCTCAACCGCGAAATCGCTCTTGGCCTTAGGCTCTTCCTTCTTGACGTTCTTCTTCGCGGAAGCGCCGCGAGAACTGCCGCGAGCGCCCTTCTTCGGCGCTTCTTCGACCTTCTCTTCGGTCTTACCGGTGAGAATCACGATATCGAGGATTTCCGTCGCGCCGTCCTTGGCGAGCGCTTCGGTGAAGAGCTTGATATCGGACCACTGACGCGAGAGCTCGACGATCTTTTCCGTCGGCGGAAGCGAACCGCCCGCGAGGAGGTCGCCGAAGCCGAAGCCGAAGTCCGCCTTGACGAGCGGAGCGCCGTTCGCGCCCTGAAGCGCCTTTAGTCCCGCCGCGTCGTTCATCATGCGCTCCTTGAAGAGCGAGGGCGAAAGCGCCGAATCGAGTTCGAGATCGCCGAGCTGAACGAATTCCTTCGCTTCGTTATACCACGCCTGAAGTTCGGCGGTGTTCTGATTGATCGCCGCGACGCTGTCGTTGATCGGAGCGATCTTCTCGTTGTTGATGCGGCGGACTTTCTCAAGCGCCGCGTCGATCGATTCGACCTTTTCTTCCTGTTCGGAGTAAGTCGAAAAGCCCATGTAGGCGAGAACGAGCGTCGCCAAAACGGCGATAGCTCCCGACGCGATCATGATGATTTTGTTCTTGTTCATTTGAACATGTGCTCCAATACGAATTGCTTGACTTCGCCCTTAGGACCGATAACGGTCTCTTCCTTCTGCGAGATGCTCTCGGGCGGGATCTGATTCGCGCGAGCGAAACGATCACGGACGATTTCCGCCGCCGTGAGCGTCGTGCCGTTCTTCTCGGTGTTGAGCTTGACGGCGGCTTCAGCGCGATCCTTCCAAGCGCGAATCGTCGCGCGAATGCCGGTCTTCGATTCGTTCGGGACCATCGAGTGGACCCAGAAGTCGCTACCGAGCGCGGTACGAACGGCGACCGTACGATCGACGCCTTCGCCGCGCTTGATCATCAGCGCCTTGAGTTCAGCGGCCTTCGCGGTCATCTCGGCTTCTGCGGCCTGAGCTTTCTTGATATGGCCTTCGACGAGGGTAAGCGCGCTCGCGCGAGTCTCGACTTCGCTGAGCTCGGCTTCGAGCGTATCTCCGCGACGCTGAACGCCGACGAAGAAGCAGATGCCCGCGGCGATAAGAATGAGCGAAGCGGCGATCACGACGGGGATGCGCGCTTTTTCCTTACGATCGGCGATGATCGCGGGCGGGAGGAGGTTGATGTTGTAGCGACCCGAAGCGGAAGCCTGAACGGCGAGACCGGCCGAAGCGGCGAGGAGCGCCGCGTTGCTTTCGAGCTCGCCCATATCGATCGAGGGCGAGGTCTGGATACGCTCGAACGGATTCAAGTACTCGACTTCGATTCCGAGCGCGCTCGAGAAGAACGTATCGATCTGAGGCATGAGCGCGACGCCGCCGGTGATGTAGAGCTTCGTCGGCGTACCGCCGCCCTGCTGGCTACGATAGAAGTTGATCGAGCGATTGACTTCGGCGTTAAGACGCGTAAGGATCGATCTCGCGGCCTTCGCGACCGCGCCCGCCTGCTCGTCTTCGTCTTCTTCGACGCCGCCTAAAGAGACGTAGCCCTTCTGAAGCTTGAGCGCTTCCGCTTCGTCGAGCGTGCAACCGAAGACCTGCGAGATTTCCTTGGTGATCGAGTTACCGGCGACGGGAACGGAACGGTTATAAAACTTTTCGCCCTCGGTGATGATGAGGTTCGTCGTCTTCGCGCCGATATCGAGGATAACGACGCAGTCGTCGCTACCGCCGAGATTGTACGAAAGCGCGTTCGCGACCGCGAGCGGCGCGGCGGAAACGACCATCGGCGAGAAGCCGCAGCTCATGATCGCGCTCGTGATGGGTTCGAGCTGATCGAGCTTCGAGGCGACGATCATGACGGACTTGTCGCCCGTTTCCGTATCGCCCAAGATCTGACTGTCGCAGACCATCTCGTCGAGCGGGAAAGGAATGTTCTGTTCGATCTCGTAGCGGATCATCTGGTCGAACTTTTCCTGACCGCCGGCGAACGGAATCGCCGCGAACTTCGGGAAGACCATCTGACCGGAGACCGAGAGCGCGACCTGACCTGGGCGAATGCCCTTTTCGCGAACGATCTCGAGAAGCGCGGGCGAGAGAATCGCCGAAGCGTTTCCGCTATCGAGCGGCGCGGCGAGTTTCGCGACGCCGTAATTAAGGAGCTTGAGCGAGTTCTTGCCGAGAACTTCGTACTCGGCTAAGGTTACGCTCTGAGCGCCGATATTAAGAGTTTGGATTTTCTTGCCCATGACTTACAGAACCTTCTTGATCTGATCGTAGTCGCCGAACGAGCCGTTGAAGAACGGAGTTTCAGAAATGTCGAGAAGGCCCCAGCGCGACTGGATCGCGGGAACGCCGGTCTTATTGTCGATGAGGTCGTCATCGCCGACGAAATTTTCCCACCACTTACCCTTCTTCGGGTCTTTGAGCGTGGAGAGGCGGGAGAGTTCCTTTATGTTGTTGCATATAACGGGGAGCGCGATATCTACGCCGTCGCCGATCGACTGGGTGTTCATCGCGAGCATCGTGCCGTCAGGCGTCGCGATAACGACCGAAAGAACGTCAGGCTGGCCATAGCGCTCGATGATATCGGCGGGGAGGCACGCGGTGACCTTATGATCGCCCTTCTTGATATTGATGAAGGTCTTGGTCAAGGTGTAGTAAGTGTAGCGCCCGAGCTTCGGGAGCGCCTTCATATCGGCGGAACCCTGCGCGAGCGTATTGAACTTATACTGCGAATCCTTCGCCTGATTCATACCGTCGCAGATGATATGCCAAGTAACGACGATTTCGTCCATCCACTCGACGTAGGTCGTGTAGTTCATCGTGAAGTATCCCCACTTGTGGGACTTCTTGGCGAGTTCGCCGGGAGCGTCACGAAGCGCCTGCGTGCCTAAGGGAGTAACTCTTTCGAGCTGAGTCTTTTCGATGGCCTTGCCGACCTTTTCGTCCAAGGCCGCGTCGCCCGTCGTCGCAATCGCCGAAGTGACATCGCCGGTAGCGGCGCGCGAGCCCTTCTTCGCCTTCGTCTTAGGCGCCGCGACCACGATCGCGGACATCATCGCAAGCGTCATAACTATCATCAACTTCTTCATACTCAAGCTCCTTTCGATTTAAATTATACTAAAATTCTTTGTCTATCTCAACCTTTAAGCTCAACCTCTCACAAGACTTTCATCTTCGGAAGATCTTGGATATCGACGAGGCCGACGACCTGACCTTCTTTGTTGCAGACGGGAAGATCGTCGATACGCTTATGCTCGAAGACCTTCAAAAGCTCCGCGGCGTAAACGCTATCGTAAACGAACGAGGGGCCCTTCGTCATGTGTTCGGAAATGGGAGAGTGAAGGAGGACTTCCGCGCCCTCCGAGATCTGACGGCGGAAGTCGCCGTCGGTGAAGATGCCGAGGAGTTTACCCGTCTCGTCGGCGATGACCGCCGAGCCGCTCTTCGCCTTCGTCATGGCCATCAACGTTTCCATCACGCTCGCCGTAGGCGCGACCTTCGCGAGCTTTTCGCCCGTGCGCATGATATCGGTCACCTTCATGACGAGCGCGCGGCCGATAGCGCCCGCCGGGTGATTGAGCGCGTAAGAAGAAAGCTCGAACTTCATCGCGTCGATCATGACCATCGCGAGCGCGTCGCCCATCGCCATCGTCGCGGTCGTCGAATTGGTCGGCGCCATGCCGAACGGGCAGGCTTCCTTGCCGCAGGGAATGGCGAGATGAATATCGGAAAGTTTCGCGAGCGTCGAGTCGGGTTTTCCGGTCATCGAAATGACCTTAAGGCCGTGACGACGGATAGCGGGGATGAGCTTTAAGATTTCGTCGGATTCGCCCGAGAACGAGAGCGCGATAAGGACGTCACGCGGCGCGACCATACCGAGGTCGCCGTGCATCGCCTGCACGGGATTGAGGACGATCGAGCGCGTACCGGTCGACGCGAAGATCGCCGACATCTTCTCGGCGATCGCGAGGTTCTTGCCGACGCCGGAGACGACGATAATGCCGTCGTTCTTGACACACTCGAGCATAAGCGCGATCGACTCGGTGAACGATTCGCCGAGCGAAGCTTTGACTTTCTTGAGGCCTTCGATTTCGATATCGAAAACTTCATTCGCGCGCTTAAGCTGTTCTTCCTTCGTCATCTTACCTTTCTCCCTTAACCTTCAACCTCAACCTTGACCTTCTCCCTTACTTCGTCGCGCTCTGAAGGAGCGTGACGCAGATCGTCCCCACGATATCCTCCGCGGAGCAGCCGCGCGAGAGGTCGTTCATCGCCTTCGCGAGACCCTGGAGGTTCGGACCGATCGCGGTCGCGCCGCCGAGGCGCTGAGCGATCTTGTAGCCGATATTGCCGGCCTGGAGATCGGGGAAAATGAAGACGTTCGCGTTACCCTTGATTTCGCCCTTCGGGTTCTTGAGTTCGCCGACCGAGGGAACGATCGCCGCGTCGAACTGCATTTCGCCGTCCATCTTGATGCCCTTTTCGGCGAAGACGGGACGCGCGAGTTCGACGGCCTTCTGAACCTTCTCGACGAGCTCGCCCGCGGCGCTGCCCTTAGTCGAGAACGAGAGGTAAGCTACGCGAGGTTCGCAGCCGGTCAAATCCTTGTACGTCTGCGCGGTCGCGAGACCGATATCGACGAGCTGTTCCGCCGTCGGGTTAGGGATGACTGCGCAGTCGCCGAACGCGAGAACGCTGTCGCCCGAAGCGGTCGGAGCTTTAAGATCCATGATGAAGCAGCTCGAAGCGGTCTTGACGCCCTTCTGGGTGCCGAGCGTGTGGAACGCGGCTCTGAGCATATCGCCCGTCGAAGCGATCGAACCCGCGACGAGACCGTTGACGCGGCCGAGCTTGACCATCATACCGCCGAAGTAGATGCGCTTCGTGCGCAAGGTCTTCGCGGCGGTCGCGAGATCGATGAGCTTCTGCTTTTCGGCGGGCTTCTTCGATTCCTTCAAGTTCCACGCCTCGTAATAAGCCTTCTCGAGCTCTTCGTCGCCGAGCGTATAGTCGATCGTCTTGATGCCGTAATCGGCGAGGCTCATGTGAGCGAGCGATTCGGCGGTAGCGATCTCCGCGGGCGTTCCGAGAACTACGGGCGTGCAGATCTTACGCGAAACGCAAGCGCACGCGGCGGTAATGACGCGAGGGTCCATGCCTTCCGGGAGAACGATCGTGCCGTTCAACTTCGAGGCGTTTTCGATAATCTTTTTAATCGCATCCATTTTCGTTCACCACTTCTCGTTTATCACTTATCACTTATCGCTTATCATTGCGCGAGCACGCGCACAGTGTCTTGAGCGATAGCGAGCTCTTCGTTCGTCGGAATCGCGATGACGGGGATCTTCGAATCCTTAGTGGAGAGAACGACGACCTGACCACGCTTCTGGTTGGCCTTCTTATCGAGCTTGATGCCGAGAGCGCCGAGGCGGTTGATGATGCGCTCGCGAACTTCGGACGAGTTCTCGCCGATACCGCCGGTCATGATGATCGCGTCGGCGCCGCCGATAACGGTGTTGTAGCCGCCGATATAAAGCGCGGTGCGATAGGCGAGCATTTCCAAAGCGAGCTCGGCCTGCTTGTTGCCCTTCTCGGCCTTACCGACGATATCGCGGCAGTCGCTCGAACCCGTGAGCGCGAGGAGGCCTGACTTCTTATTGAGGAGCGTATCGGCCTCGGCGGGAGTGAGCTTTTCCGCTTCCATGATCGAGAGAACCGCCGCCGCGTCGATATCGCCGCAGCGCGTTCCCATGACCATACCCGCGAGCGGAGTAAGACCCATCGTCGTATCGACGCACTGACCGTTCTTAACCGCCGCGAGGGAGCTTCCGTTACCCATGTGGCAAGTGACGAGATTGACCTTATCGATCGGCTTCTTGAGGAAGGCTGCGGCTGCCGCGGTAATGAACTTGTGGCTCGTACCGTGGAAGCCGTACTTTCTGATACCCATCTTCTTGTAGTACTTCGGATCGATCGCGTACATCGCCGCGCAGTCAGGCATCGTCTGATGGAAAGCGGTGTCGAAGACGGCGACGTTCGGAACGCCCTTGAAGATCTTCTCGCAGGCCTTGATACCGCCGAGGTTCGCCGGCATGTGCAAGGGGCCGAACTTGACGAGCTTCTCGAGCTTCTTCATATTGGCAGCTGTCGCCTTCACCGAATCCTTGAAGACCTCCGCGCCGTGGAGGACGCGGTGGCCGATGGCGTCAATTCCCTTCGCGAGCTCGCCGAGGTCCGCGACGACTTGGTCGAGCGCGGCGGTGTGGTCCTTAGGACCGCCGCAGCCGATACGTTCGACCAAACCCTTCGCGATACGCTCGCCCTTGACCATGTCGAAGACCTGGTACTTGAGCGAGCTGGAGCCCGAGTTGATTACGAGAACTGTCTTAATCGCCTTCTTCATTCTTTCTTGCCTGACTTTCTTTTCTCTCGATTACTTCTGAGTGACAACGACCTTGTAGAACGCGCCGGTAGCCTCCACGTCGAGGACGAGGTCTTCGCCGCCGATTTCGACTTCTTCAACCTTCACGACGGTCCAATCGTTCTGAGCGAGGTTATCCTTCGCGAGAACCTGAACGATCGCCTTGGCCTTACCATTCGTCGCGTAGAGCTTGGTCGCGCCCGAAGCGGAAGCGGTTTCGACTTCAGAGCCGACCTTAAGGACGACCTTGCCGTTTTCGATCGCGAAGCCGGTGATGACGACCGAGTCTTCCTTGATCTGCGGCTCGAGCGCGCTCATGACCGAGCCCTCGTCGACCGAGAGGAGGAGCGCGGCGAAGCTAGGCGCGGCGAACGCGCCGAGGCTGACGCCGGGCGCCGAGGCCGTGAGGAGCGAAGCCTGCGTGAAGGCATTGACGAACTCGTCATCGAGCGTAAGGATCTGGAGCTCGTGGTTCGTTCCGATCTTGTCCTTGATCGCGTCGAACTCGCCGTCCCAACCGGCATTCGCGTACTCGTAGGCGTCCGGGACCCAGTCCTTATCGGTATCGGCGTCGTCGATATAGATCGTGACCACGGGAGCCTTGTTCATTCCGCCGGCGGTCATGACTACCGGCTCGGCGAAGCTACCCCAAGATTCCCAATCGTCCTTCTCATGGTTGCCGTTCGAGTCGATATAGGCTCTCACGTAGTAAGTACCGTTCGCGTTAAGGCCGATAACCTTCGCACTCATGTTGTCCGCGCCGATCTCAGCGGTCCCCTCGCCGGCAGGAACGCCGGTGAAGTCGGGCGAAGTGAACGCCTGAACGCGGATCTTACCGAGGAGCGTATCGTCCGCAGCTTTATCGAGGACCTTGGAAGGACCGGCGTAGCGGACGTCGGCTACGATCGCGGAGTAGCCGTGGTCGTTGATATCCTTGGTCGCGTTGACCTTAGTCGTGAACGTGCCCTTTTCGCCCTTGGTGAAGGTGTTCGACTTGAACTTCGAGTTGTAGCACGAAACTTCCCAGATGTATTCGCTATTCGCTTCGATAGTGACGCCGTCAGCTACGAGGTCACCAATCGCGAACGGAGCGGTATACGTGTAGTAATACTGCTTCGTGCCGTTCGCGAGGACGTAGGAACGCTTCGGCGGCATAAGCGTGATCGGCGTCTCGTAGACGGGCGTAATCACTTCCTTTTCGTTTACGGTCTCCTTCTTGCTGATCAAGATCGAGAACGCCGTATAGGTATTAAGCTCGCGGCCCTTTACAACGGGCATCTGCCATCTGAACGTCGGGTGAGCGCCGTAGACGGTCGCGACTTCCGCGAGGTTGCAGGGGAGCTGACGCTTGCCCGACTCGTCGAAGTAACGGACGATCGTCGTCGAGTTCGTGAAGAGCATCGAGCCGTCGTTACCGAGCCAGATCGCGTAAGTCGCGCTCTGGATATCACGACCGGCGTTGCGCTTCATGAGGCCGTTCTCTTCACCATAGTTCGAATCGCTCCAGTCGAGATCGAATTCACCGTTCTTGATGAAGTCGCCTTCGTGGAGGTAGCTGCGCTTGGTGATATCCATGAACTGGTCGATGATGACGGCGTGGTCTTCTTCCTCAGGATAGTCGGGGCCGCCGATCTTAACCGAGGTACGGATCACGCGAACACGGACCTTCTCGCCGTTAAGCTCGTACTCGTCGGCGGTAGCGCCCTCTTCTTCCTTGCCGAAGATGAGCTCGCGGTCGGTAAGGCCGGTGGTCATCGAGATACGGCTGAAGATCGGGTTGGTTTCCGTGAGCTGGATCGTCACGTCGACCGAGTGCCAGCCGACGTCCACGCCGCGAGCGACGCCGAAGTCACGATCCTTACCGGGTTCGTAGATGCCGTTACCGTCGACGTCGATGAAGGCGACGAAGTCGTTCTTGCCTTCGCGGAGGTAACCGGTCGTCGCGTCGCTCAAGTAGTACGAGTTGCTCGTACCTCTCGTCGAGGGAGCCGACTTCCAAGACGCCTGGAAGTAGCTTGAATCGGTAAGAAGATAGGTCGTCTGGATAAATGTATCCGTCGGATTGGTAAGATTACCGGAGAAGGAGTAAGCCGAGCTAAGCTTCGAGAAATCGATCTCGACCATACCGGTCACGTAATCGACCGTACCAACCTCCTCGTAGAGGAAGGTCTCGAGAACGCCCTTATTCGGATCCTCGCTCGACTGAATGTCATGAATGACCTCTTCCCAGAAAGTTTCCTTAACTTCTCCGATGTATATCTGTCCGTTCGATCCTGCGAGGAGCGGCGCGGGCGAGTACATATTGATCTTGACCGAGCCGGGCGTGACCGAGCCGGGCGAGAGGTGAATGCTCTTGACCTGACCGTTGTACTTACCGATAAGCTTCGTGGTCACGTTCGTCGCCGAGTCTTCAGAGGACTTTTCGACGATCTGGCCGTCTTCGCCGAACTCGACTCCTTCGCCGACCGTCCAAACCGCGTCGTAGCCTTCGGTCGTCTTATCGGAGCGAACCGCCGCGACGGTAATCGCCGTCTTCGAATCGATTTCGGTATCCGTAAGGAGCGTGAGCTTCACGAGCGGGATCGGGAATTCCGCGAACTGCTCGCCGCCGAGACCCGAGGACGAAGCGGTCGTCGGGTCGGTACCGGCGCGATATTCCGCGTAGTTCGTCCAGCCGTCATCGTCCGGATCGAGCGCGGGATCGTAGTTGAACATATCCGCGACTTCGACCTTACCGGCCTTAAGCGCCGCGGCCTTCTCCCATTCGTCGCCGACCTGATCGTGGTCGGTGAAGATTTCGCCGAGATAGAGCTCGCCTACCTTACGGAAGTAGTCGATCGTCTTATTATCGGTCATCTTCTTGTTCGGATCGAGAACGATGGTCTTGCCGTCGTTATCCTCGAGCTTAAGGCTGTTGATGAAGTATTCGGCGTAGTCCGAGAGGCCGTCGCCGTCGGTATCCATCGTCTTGCCGTTCAAGTAGTGGAGGTTTTCCCACCAATCCGGAATACCGTTGTTGTTGGTATCGGAGCGGCTCGCGAACTCATCGAGGACCTGACCGTTGGGCTGCATACCGCTCGCGATATCCTGGAGGTAGCGCTCGATGATTTCGCGAGGAGTGAGCGCGGCGTATTCGTTACCGAGAACATTGTCCCTATACCAATCAGGGACGAGGTTGCCTTCCGGATTCAATCCCGTGTCGGTCCAAGCGTCGGTCGGGCCTTCGCCGTCCCACATCTCTTCGCAGATCTTCGCGTAAGCATTACCGAAGGGATAGAAGTCGGTCGCGTGCGAGAAGCGGCTACGCGCGTCGAACGCGAGCTTAGCGTAGAGGAGCGCGGCTTCTTCATCCTTCTGGAGCGTAGCGTAGCGCTTGAGCTGCCACTGGCGAAGCGTCATTTCGCCCGTCATGACCGCGTCGGCATAGACGTTCATCGAATTCGGGAACGCGAAGTCCTTGATGTTCTCGATCGTAGAGGCGAGTCGACCCGCCGAGAAGTTGAGGCCCCAGTACTTCGAGTCGAGCGCCGAACCGTCGTACGACATCAGCTGCGCGGCAGTATTGCGAGCGTGAGGAATGACATGGTAATCATCGTAGACCTTAGAGCGCATGCCAAAGAACATATCGCCCAAATACCAGCTCGTACCGATATCGTCAACGAAGGGTGTCTGGCCGTTGTAGCGGCAGTTGTCGAGAACACCAGCCGCATAACCCGCGATCTGCTTCGCGACATATTGGGGCTTGGTCGCCGCCGGGAGCTGATCGAAGCCGACGTTAACGAGGAGCTGCGCAGGGAGATTGTCCATGCCGTCATTATCGTTGCGCGAGGCCTTGATGGAGATGCTTCCGTCATCAAGATCGACCTTATCGAACCAAGCGTTGAAGACCGTGTCGCGAAGCTTCTCGACGTCTTCGCGCGAGTAGCGCTTCTTATAGTCGGCCTTGATCTGGTCAGCCGTGCGAGCGCCGTCCCAAACGCGGACTTCGTCGACGAAGCCCTTGAAGTAATCCTTCATGTCATAGAAGCTGTAAGGCCCTTCCTTACCGAAGTTGTCGGTGATCGAAGCGCCGAGGATAATCGCGCCGGGATTGGTCGTGACAACATTGCCGACGGGGTAATCTCCGTTTAGATCGACGAGCGTCGTCTTAACGCCGTTCGCCGGGCGAAGCTTGACGTTGTTGAGCGTCGTCTTGCACTCGTCGTTGACGTAAAGTTTAAGGCTCGTTCCGTCGTAAGTGAACGCGACGTGAGTCCACTCGTTAAGCGGGATCACATCAGCTTCGATACGCTGGGTCGAGATCATCGTGTTCGAACCCGACTCGACCGCGTCGGTCGAATCGTAGAGACCGTAGATGATCCCGTTCTCAAGACCGATACGGAAGTTCGCGCGGTAGTGCGATTCGTCCTTGATCATCGTCGAAGGATCGTACTTGTGTACGCGCTCGATGATGACGCCGTTCGGCGACTCGGGACGGACCCAAGCTTCAACCGTGAACTGCGTAAGCATGTTCTTCGCGTCGTACGGGATTACCGTCGAGTTATAGCGCGTCATCATCGCCGAGGCTTCGCCGTCGAAGTAGGCGGCCTGACGACGGACGGGATCGGTGAAGTCGATCGGATCCGAGGCGGGCATCACGCTCGAGGTAAGTTCCGCCGCGTCGGCGACGCGGTCGCCGTCGGTATCGTAACCTTCGTTTTCTTCGAACGCGAAGAGATAACCTCTATTAATCGAATTGCCCGCGGCATTACCGTAGACGTCACTAGCCGAGCTGACGCGCTTCCACGGGAACATCAGCGGTTCTTCGGAAGTACCCGCAAGCGTATCAAGATAATACTGACGCGTATACGAAAGCGTACCGTTAGCATCGGTCATCCAAGCGGGCGTCGGGTCGGTATGATACGTGGTCGGGCTCGTCTGATTACCCGCGATCTTTTCTTCCGCGTTTCTGAGACCGTCGCCATCGGCATCGACCTGCGCCTGACCCATAAGCCAAGGATACTTGACCGCGTCGGGGAGGACAGTAGCGTCACCATACGCTCTCGTCCAGTAGTTATCAGTTGCGCTGATCGCGATATCCGAGCGACCGGCATTATCAAAGCCTCTTCTGGGAATACCGGGGTTATAGGCTATCTTAATGATATCCGCCTCGCCGAGGATCGGATTAAGGCCGTGGAAAAGTTCCCAATAATCGTCCATACCGTCCTTATCGGTATCGGCCGAACGAGGATCGGTCGACACATATGCCGCGGCAAGAATACGAACCGGACCGAAGCCATACGTCGTCTCGGTATCATTCGCCTCAAGATCCGCGAGAACGCCGTCCTTCGTAGCTCCGTAGGACTCAATGAAGTACTTGACCATAGTCCTGGGCATATACATGTACTTGGACGCACCGCCGCCGAACACCGCGAGATCCCAATCGTGCTTAGGATCGGCGAAATAACCGGTCGACTCCCAGTTATATCCTTCGGGGACTACGATACCGGAGTTAAGTCCGCCAAAAGCCGGACGGAATCGCTCGAAGAGCATGTTCCCGCCGTTACCTCCGATTCTCTGGAAGAAGTTCGGATGCAACGTCTTGAGTCGCAGGAGATAATCCTTATCCGACGAAATATCGAACGCAGGCATAGCCTCGGCAAGATATGCCGGGCCGACAGCGTCACTTAGCGCGATATTCGCCGCCGGGTAAGGCTCGTTATTCATCTCCGCCATAAATTCCGCTATCTGGCTGTCGCCGAGGAACTTGATCGCGCGGCCCATAAGCGGCGTTTCCGTATCGTCGTAGCGGAACGCACGAATCGACTGAACGAGATATTCCTGATAGTTCTCGAGACCGTCGAAATCGAAGTCGTAGTTACGCCAGGTGTGCGTCGCGGGGTCGAGCGTCGCAGGAGCTTCGACGTTGGTCGTGCCCGTATCGTACGGGTTAGTACCGTCCATACCCATCGTGATATAGCAGAGACCTTCTCTTGCGGCCATCGCGCCGGTATCTTTGTCGGTATTGAAGCCGTCGGCAACGCGATTCGCAAGCGGATATACATCAAGCTTTATAAGCTCCTTGATTGCGCCGGTCGTGTAGGGATAGCCGCCGTTAATCAAAACACTGATACCTTCGTACTGCGCCTCCCAGCCGTCGGGAAGGCCGTCACAATCGGTATCGATCGAGCACGGATTCAAGCCGCCGCCCAAGTGGCAGACCTCCGTACTACCCCACTCGATATTACCGTAACCATAAGCCGCGTAGCCGGCTTCATCCGCATCCGTAAGACCGTCGCCATCGGTATCCGCGACGTTCGGGTCAGTCGGGAAGAACTTGTTCGGCCACGAGGGGTTATAGTTCTTGGCGATCGACTCGCAGGAGGCATAAGCCTCGCAGCTATCGAGACCCGCGTATTCGTGAACGTTCTTCAAATCATCTCCATCGGTATCAAGATAGACTCCGTTGGGAATATCCGTATCGTGCGGGTTAAGGCCGTTCGTTCTATTAAGCATCGTACGGCGGACATAAGCCTCCCAGCCGTCCGGGATACCATCTCCGTCGGTATCAGGCGTCGCCGGGCTAGTCGAGGCGTTCCAAATCTTCGTAAAGGTCGGAAGATCCGCCTTGCCGAATTCGCCACTGTTAAGGTCCTTACCAAGGAGCTGAGTCTGGTAGACGAAGTAACCGAATTCATCAATCGCCGCGAACTTGGAAGTCTTGACCGCCGAGCCGGCCTCCGACGGATTGCCGGGAACTTCCCAACGGTGCGCAACCATACCGGACTGACGAACATTCCAAGCGGTACGCGGATCGAAGCCGTAGAATTCGTAAACTTGATCGTGAATCAACTGCGCGAAGTTACCGAAGATCTGAATATCCTTAACGTCGGCAGGCAAGTACATAAGCTTGCGAGTCGATAGCACCGAAGGCTTGATATTAAGGACGGCATTACGAGCGCCAATCTTTATGCATAACTGCTTGCGTAACGAATCAATGTCTCCATTCGTGATCGCCTTGACATTATCGATACGAGTGCCGCTGATAGACACATCGGCGGGGATAACATCATCCGCAAGAGTGTACCTGGGATCCTCCGGTTTCGCAATTTCGACCTTATCGAAAGTCATGGCCATCTTACCGGTGATATCGTCATCAACGATATACCAATATTCGTTATCTTCGCTATCCTTGAAGTTCAAGAGCGAGCAGGTCGCGTACGCCATGAAGTCGCCGTCGGTGTTATCGTTATCACCGTCGCCGTCCTTACCGTTGAGCGGATCAAGGCCCGCCATGACTTCCCAGCCGTCCGGGATGCCGTCGCCGTCGGTATCGTAATCGACGGGGTTCGTGCCGAGCGCATATTCTTCGTAGTCGCTGAGACCGTCGTTATCGGTATCGCGATTCTTACGATCATCCGCGGAAATCGCGATAAGCGGATCGTAAAGCGCTTCAATGGTCGTATTGAGAATGTCCTTGGGATTATTGGGGGCGTTCTCGTCGAATTTACGTCCCACCCAATTTACCTCATAACGCTTTTCACCGTCCTTCATGTACTCATAGCCGACATGAGCGCGATACCAAAGCGCGTATTCGTAGCCGTCCGAAAGACCATCGCCGTCGGTATCTTCCATCGTCGGATCGGTCGGACGCTCGGGCGTCCAATCGAACTTGGTTTCGTCTTCACCGTCCGCGATCCACTTCTGGAGGCGATCGTCATAAGCGCGTTTTTCAAGTTCGGTGAGCGTGCCGGTAGGATTGGTCTTGGCATCATACACCGTAGGATTGAACTCCGGCTTAATACCGGCGGCCATAAAGTCAAGATACTGAGCGCGCGGGCACATTTCTACCTCGCGCTTGAACTTGTTAAGACCCACGCCGTAGCCGCGGATTTCGAGCGCGGCGGTAAAGGCGCGCGCGGCGCTCATCCAAGTATTGGTAAGGCCGGGAATACCGAGCGATCCCATCTCGGACGGGAGCGGGAGATAGTCGTCATCGGGATTACCGTTCGACGCTTCCGCGAGGTTGAGCATATCGTCGCCGACGAGCTGCTTGTTCGAGTCGTAAACGCCGAGGTCGGAGTAGTTCTTGACGAACCAGTCCGGAACGCCGTCGCAGTTGATATCGCCGCAGTTATCGGAGGCGTAGAGTTCCTTCGAGAAGATCGCCTGAACGGTCGTCGGCGCGTAGTTGCCGTCGTTATCCTTCTCGGACGGGAGCTTGATCTGCGCCATGTTCTTAGCGTAGTCTTCCTTCTTACCGTTGCCGCCGACGCCGGGCTTCGGCGAGCCTACGATCGTGGTCTCTTCTTCGCCCTGAGTGAGCAAATACGCGTAGAAGAACGAGTCGTACACAGGATCGGGAGTGACGGGGTCGTTTCCGGCATCGGCCTTATAACTCGTATCCTGCGCGTCGCCGGCCTTATAGCCCTCGGCATTGATCCAAGTCGCGGTATCCTTACCGCAGCTCCAAGTACGACGGAAGCCGAAGTCTTCAGTAGCGACCAAGATGCCTTTATCATACGTCGAACCGATCCAGACCTTACCCTGACCACGACCGTTGGTATCGTAGTGGTTGACGATCGGCGAGGCGCTATCGCCGCCCGAGGGGCCGACGGGGATGAGCGTGACGAGCTTCGCCGCGTCGACCTGGAAGTACCAGGTGTCGCTTCCGCCGCGGCCGTCGCCGTCGGTCCAGTTGACGTAGAGCATCTTCGGATTTTCTTCGGAAGAAGGCGAAGTGAACTTGGTCGTGTAAGTATTCGAGGTGGCCTTCTTAGTGACGGTTTTGTCGTCGACGATAATATCTTTGTCACCGACGAAGTTCTTCGTCGAGCCGGGTTCGGACGAGCCCCAAGTGACCTTGAACTTGCTCTTGTCGGCGTTAACGTCGCCCATATCCCAAGAGACCTTGAGCTCTTCGCCGAGCGCGATGACGATCAAGTTCGTGCGGCTGTGAGGCGCTTCGAAGCTGAACGTAGGCGAAGTCTCGGTAAGATTGAACGTCGGATCGTCGTCGAAGACCCAGAACGAGTAATCCGCCGGGCTCGAAACCGCGTTCGAGAGCTCGGTCGCGTTCACGTCCTTATAGACGCTCGTCTTGAGCACGAAGTGCGACGTCGCGGTACCGTCTAAGACCTTAATGTTAAGCGTTTCGGTCGCCTTCGTCTTACCGGCGGGAATCGTAACCTTGGCCTCGTGAGTGCCGCCTTCGAACGTGCAATTCGCGAGATCTTTCGCCGTGGTCTGCTCGGAATATTTATCGATTTCGACCTTGATGGTGACGGCTTCCTGCGCGGCGCGAGTAAGCTCGACGTCGATCTTGCCGGTCACATAATCGTTTTCGTACCAGCCCTTACCCTTCACGTCGTCGACCATATCGGTCTTAAACGTGACGAGCGGCTTGTTGACGACGAGAATCGGGAATTCAGTGGTGATCTCGACCCAATCCGAATCCGGGATCGTATCGATCTCGTTCTCGTTGTAGCCGAGATCTTTGAGACGATCCTTATCCATCATGTACGCCTTAACCGTCCAAGGCGTCGTATTGTTCTCTTCGTTGAGCGTGACTTCCTTAGTGACCGCGCCGTTCTTGGCACCCTTGACGATAACGTACGTGTTACCACCGATGTTGCGGATCGAGCCGTCGGGTCCGAAGAACTGGAGCTTCGTCCAGAACTTTTCGTTATTGCCGTCGGTCTTACCCTCGTTCAAGGTGAACTTAAGCGTCGCGGGAACGTCGACCGTAACCGACGCGGGCTTCGCGGCGGTCGTCGTCTGACCGTTCACTTCGAGCTTCGAAACCGCAGGACGCGCGTTATTGACGCTGATCGAGAGATTCTTCGAAGCGTACGTCGAAACGCGCTTGCCGCTTTCGTTTACGACCACGATTCTAAACTGAGCCTTGCCGTTATCCAAGAAGCCGATTTCGAACTCGTCGGACTCGGTCTGGCCCTTCTCGATAAGAATCGGATCTTGATCGGCGGAGTTATAAAGCGGGAAATCGACCGCGAGCGTATTGACGACCGCCTTCGTCTCTTCATCGACCGGCTCCAAGTAAACGCGGAGGTTTCTCGAATAAGCGCTCGGCGAAAGCTTGAAGGTGTAGGTAAGGCGATCGGTTTCGGAAGGTTTCTTAATATTCGTCGTCGTGCAGATCGCTTCGATCGTGGGCGTTTCCTGAACGTTGACGGTCACGTACTTGGTCGTCTTCAAGCCGTCGGGGTTCGTGATGACGATCTTCGTCTCGTAAGTACCCGCCTCGTCGTAGTTGACTTCAGGGACCGTAAGCACGATGTTGCCGCTAAGGTCGGGCGCGGCGTCGAGATCATCGTATTCCGGAACCGCGGTATTCTCCAACTTGGTATTGTACCAAGCGACCGAGTACTTACCGCTATCGAGGTTACGATAGGAGTCGTCGATCTTGATCGCGACCGTATAATCGGTATTCGCGTTGAGTGTAATGTCTTCGAGCCTTTCATCTTCGACGAAGTACTCTTCGACCTTGGCCTGGACCGGCTTCAACACGAAATTCAGCGAGTTGACCGTATCGATACCGGTATTTACGACCGTCGCGGTCAAATAATTCGCCGCGAGGGACCAGTTCTCAACCGCACCGAGCGGATAGACATTGAACTTCGCGGTCTTCTTATTGGCGGGAATCGTGAACTTGATTTCGTTCGTGGGGGTTGCGGTGGGATCGAACTCGCCGCCTTCTTTCGTGACGGTCAAAAGGCCGGCCGGGTTCTCTCCGGCGAGCGTGATGACGAGCTTACCGGTAACGTCCGTCGAATAAGTCTGCGAGAGCTTAACGGCGAGTTCGGCCGGGCTAGGAGTCAAGCTCGAGCACTCAAGCTGGACAGGTTTGCCGGAGAGGTAAGTGAAGCTGACAGTGACGTTCTCAGGGACGGACTCGCCGATGACGACCTTGCGCGTATCGACCGCGAGAGCGTTATCGACCGTGGAGCCGATATAAATCGTCGCCGTATGGCCGGTTACGGCGCTATCCTTGGTACGGATCGTGAAATTAGCGAGGCCATTCGGGAACGAGGTGATCTTAACGGAGGAGCCGGCCTTACCGTTAATGTCGACGAGTTCGATCTCGGTCGAATCGGTCCAAACGTAAATGTTCGAGACGAGTTCTTCATTCGCGTCCTGAATGCGCACGGTGCCCGAGGCGCTGCCGCCCTTCGCGACTTCGCGCCACATGCCCTCGGTGATATCTTCAGTATCAGCGGTGAAATCAACGGTCTTGATGTAAGCAGCTGAACGCTGGAGATCGATATTGCCATAGGCGCGACCGAGATCCATGTGCGTCGTGGTAGCGGGCGTAAAGCGATCGGTCGAGGTATACGCGAGGTTAGCTTCGCGCTCCGCTTCGCCTTCCGCGGTGCCGGCGGCGACGAGCTTCCAGAGATCTTTCATATTTTCCAAGACAACGGCCTTGCCGTCTTCGTTAGCGAGCATAAACGGCGAAGCCATATCGCCGGCCTTAACCTTATAGGTGCAGTTGAAAGTCGTGTAAGCGTTCGAAACTTTAGGGGAAGCGAAGTTATCGATCTCGGCCCAGGCGTCGCGTCCGCCGACGTTGACTTTAACCATCGGCTTGATAGCAGTCGCGGGGCTCTGAGCCTCGAAACGCCAGCTCTGGTGCTGAACGCTATCGTCGATAAGATACTTACCCGCCGCGGAAGAATCATCGACGAACGCGCCGCGATTGACGAGGACGAGTTTGAACGTGATCTCGTCGCGGATGCCGAAGGTATTCGCGGCGGTGGGATCCGCAGGATTTCTCTGCGTCGTTATGCCCTGATTCGTGACTTCCGCGTAGAAGAAGTCGCCGAAGGTTGGATCGTCCACCGCGAGTACGGCAGAACTCGCGAGCGTAAACGTCGCGATAAGCGAGAGGAGTTTCTTCATCATGTTGGCACCTGCTTTCATTACTTTAAATCCTCGTTCATGAGTTTCAATTTACGTTCGCGAATCTTCCGGAGCGTCTCCAGACGAACGCGTTCGTGTTCTTGATTAAATTCTTCGACCTTCGCTTTCAGAGCGGCGTAGCGTTCATCAGCCTCCATCGCCGCGAGTACATCCGCGTCGCTGGCGCCCTCTCCGAGACGCTCGCGCGCCTCTCGCTCGATAACGCCGATTTGTTCTACAACGACGGCTCGAGACGACAGTACGTGATTACGCTCTTGAGCCTGTATTTCAAGGCTTTGAGCGTATTCTCGTTCGCTGATAACGCTCTCGTCTTCGGTCTCTTTTTTACAGCCCGAAAACGCGATTGTCAACAGCAAAGCGGTTGATAACAAAGTCTTCTTGTCCATATTCGATTGCCATTATACCACTTTTTAGTCCTTTTGTGCGAATATTTTTTAGAATTTTTGTTGGCAACTTTGTAGACTGGTTTTCGACAACTGTTGAAAGCTTGTTGACAACCCGTTGCAACTCGGGGACGTAGCCGCCAAAATTCATAGCCGGGCGAGCGCGGCGTAGACCTTATCGCGGGAGCAACCAAAGGTCTTGGCGACATCCTTTACGTTTCTCGTCCTGCACCATGCGAAAATCAATTGCAGATCGCCCTTCGCGGAGGAAAGAAGCCGCTTTACCACATACCTCGCATTGGAATACGCCTCGCCTTCCATACCTTCGGTTCTTTCAAGATAGCTTTGAAGACGTTTACGAGCGCGGCGCTCACGAACTTCCATAATCTTCATGCGCAAATATTCCTTGAAGCCGAGCGGCAGCTTGACCCTCTGGCAATATTCATAATTTATCTTTTCGGCCCCACCCTTGATTTCGCCGCGATAGACGAGCTTTCTCATAAGCGTTCCCCCTTCTCAAGCGCCTTGATGATTTTGTTGAAACGGGCGGTGAGCACGGAAGCTGCGCACCGCAATCCACTATCCGTGAGTCGCGAACGATTGAAAGCGTAGAGCGCTTCGCGGATAATCCGATCATCCCATCCTGTCAACTCTAATATACGCGTCATTTTCTTGCGATGAATATTGGCCGCGACATGCGAGCTGTCCGAGCAGGCTATCGCAGCAAGTTCTTCAAGAGTTCGTTCGGGCGAAGCGAAAAATTCGTAACTAGTCATTTCATGATCCTTTCTTTCTTCTTTCTCTACCCTATGTCACCGAGTGTGGGAATTTAAGCGATATTCCCTCTCGCGCATTATGCGCGTGCGCGCGCTCGCAGTAAGGGGGATTTTGGATATGGAAGCGTATAAAGCCTCTTTGGTTATGATTTTGGTTATGGGATATATTTATATCTAAGTATTTTTGGTTTTGGTTTTCACGCCCACGCGCGAGCGCATGTTCGCGTGCGCACATCGCGAGCGCGAGGTGGACACTTTCGACATCGATATCACTCAATAAAATCAGGGGTGAAATGAAAAAAGTAAGAAAAAATTCCGACACACGGTGACATATAGTGGAGGGCAATGAAGCCTTCTCAAACGGGGACAGGCCCCAAAGAAAGGAACTAAACGATGGAAAGTAAAACCACGATTCAGGTTATGGTCGACGATAAGCTCGCCAAGTCGATTCAGAACATGGCGATCAAGAACTACCGCGAAACGACGTACTCGGGCGGGAAGCGCCGCGTCTTCGTCACCTTCGAGGAGGTCAAGGCGGTCGCGACAGCTGAATGAAACGCTTCCGGGTGATGAAGCGGTGAGTAGCTGTTGCGACGCGGAGGTGCTGAGGCAGCTGGGTTCGGTCT
>JAKSOZ010000040.1 GCA_024405265.1 Kiritimatiellia bacterium
CGCCGAAAGCGAGGCTCTTATCAGTCAGGAGCACGTGTTGCGGCCAAATTCGCCGACACAAGGTAAAGGCAGTGAGTAAGTATAATCTACCGTACGCGGCAAATTGTAAGCGGCAACTTCATATCGAGTAGCCGCTTACTTTGATAAAAGTAGCCGCTATAAACGACCAAAGTAGCCGCTTACTTTGGAGCGAGTTGCCGCTTACTTTGAATACTGAAGCCGCTTCAAATCAATACCGTGAGCCGCTCGGGGGACGGCAATATATTGAACGGGGGACGGTAATGATTCGATCGGGGGACGGTAATGATTTGAAGCGGCCACGGTATTGATTCGATCATACCCCGATATGTAACGCGCAAGCGCGAAAAGAGCGAATAGCCGCAACGCGGCAAAAGAAACGCCGATCCTCGATCAGGAAGATTTTCAGCGAGTCAGCGTCAGATTCGCTTAAGAACGAGCGCGGTTCGCGCGGGAAGATAGAGCTTGATCTGCTGAACCAATTCGCCGCGGTCCTCGACAAGCGAGGAGAAAAACTTCTGCTTCGGCGCGATTCGTCCCATTCCCTCGAAGCGCTTCTCGTCCGTATCGAAGAGATGCTCCCAACTCGACGCGGGCGGAACGATAATTCCGTAGTCGGTATAAGAGTTGGAGTGATGGAAATTGTAAACGTAAAGCTTATCGCCGCGGATATAGGCGAGGACCTTATCGGGCTCGTTCGCGATAAGCTTGATCGCGTCGCCCTCAACGCCCTTCGCGAGATTACGCTGCATGACTTCGTCGAAGTCGGCGAGGCCCTTGAAACGCAAATCGGGATTATCGCGTAAGGACCACTGACGACGAGCGTGAGAATAATTCCAACCGTTCTCTTCGCGAGGGAAGTCGATCCATTCGGGATGGCCGAACTCGTTACCCATGAAGTTAAGGTAGGCACCACCGTTCAAGGACAAAGTAGCGAGGCGCGCCATTTTGTGAAGCGCTATCGCGCGGTCGATCTCGAGCGCATTCTGACCCTTGCCCATGCCGTAGTAAATCGCACTGTCGGCGAGCGTGAAGAAGAACGTCTTCCCACCTACGAGCGCCTGATCGTGACTTTCGACGTAAGAGACGACCTTTTCTTCGCGGCGCTTATTCGTAAGCTCATAAAAGAGTCCGCCCATCGACCAATCATCGTCCTTCGTCTTTTCGGCGAGTTTGAACCAGTAGTCGGGCTCACCCATCGCCATGCGATAATCGAAACCGATTCCGTTATCTTCGACTTTCGCCGCGCACCCGGGCATCCCCGAGACATCCTCGGCGATCGTGATTGCCTTCGGGTTCACTTCGTGAATAACGCGGTTCGCCATCTGGAGATAGACCCAAGCGTCATCATCCATCGAGCCGTTGAAGTACATTGCGTAATTCGAGAACGCTTCGCCGAGGCCGTGATTCCAAAAGAGCATCGAGGTGACTCCATCGAAGCGGAAACCGTCGAACTTGTACTCCTGAAGCCAGAACTTGCAGTTCGAGAGGAGGAAGTGAATAACGTTCGTCTTTCCGTAATCGAAACAACGAGAGCCCCACGCGGAGTGATGGCCCTTCTCGCCCGAATGGAAATACTGATAATCGGTACCGTCAAAGCGGCTAAGCCCGTCGCGTTCGTTCGCGACCGCGTGAGAGTGGACAAGATCCATAATCACATAGAGCCCCATACCATGAGCGGTATCGATCAAACTCTTAAGCTCGTCGGGCGTACCGAAACGCGAAGACGCGGCAAAAAAGCTCGAGACATGATAGCCGAAGCTTCCATAGTAAGGATGCTCCATGATCGCCATCAACTGTACGACATTATAGCCCGCCTTCTTGATGCGCGGGAGAACGTTGTCGCGAAATTCGGCGTAAGAGGCGACCTTTTCTTCTTCCGAGCCCATACCGACATGAGCTTCATAAATGCGCGGGTATTTCGGTTTCTTCGGAGCCGGATTCTTCCAAACATAAGCGCGCTTCGGCTCGTAGACTTCGGCGGAAAAGAGTTTAGTCTCGTTATCTTGGACTACGCGACGAGCGAAAGCGGGAATACGCTCTCCGCGCCCGCCTTCCCAGCGAACCTCGAGGTGGTATTTATCGCCGTGATGAATCTTCGCAGCGGGAATTTTCGCTTCCCAAATATCGCTACCCGGAATACGCCGCGCCTCAAAGGCGGGGTCGATCTTCCATCCGTTGAAATCGCCGACGAGCCACATCGAGGTCGCTTTCGGCGCCCATTCGCGGAAAACCCAGCCCTTCTTACTTCTATGCAGACCGAAGTAGTCGTGAGCCGAGGCCCATTCGGCCAAGGTCTCTTTACCCGAAGTCAATTCTTCGGCGCGGCGAAAAGCGTTATCCTTACGACCTTTGATCGCCTCCGCGAACGGGAGGAGATATCGGTCATCCAGGAGGTGAATCATACTACGCCTCCTTTCGGAAAATCAGTGGTTTTTGACGAGCGGACGATCAAGCATCTTTTCGTAGAGCTTGATGTATTCCTCGGCGCATGCCCTATGGTTGAAGCGACCGAGCGACTCCGACATGATACGGGAGATCTCGCGCTCCTTGACTTCACGAGGCTGCGAGTGGAATTCGATCGCCTTGTCCATCGCCCACATAAGACCCGTCGAGTCATAGAAGTCGAAGACAAAGCCGTTGCCGCGCGAATTATTCCAATCGAGCATTTCAACGGTATCGTGAAGACCGCCGGTATTATGAGCGATCGCGAGAGAGCCGTAGATCGGCGCCTGCATCTGAGGAAGACCGCAGGGTTCAAAGAGGCTGGGCATAAGCGTGAAGTCGCTCGCGGCAAAACCGAGCTGCGAAAGACGACCGTCGAAATTATGGACGGCGAGACGCTTGTGAAGACCGTGGAAATTCTGAATATCCCAGAAAGGCTGCTGATAGGGACCGTTCGCGATAACCGCGAGCTGAGCGCCTTTATCCGCGTGCTTTTCGAGGAAACGATAGCAAATATCGGTCAAAAGCTGCGGTCCCTTCTGAACGGGATCGAGACGCGAAGGCCAGAAGAACAAGGGAGCGTCGGGATTCTCTTCGAGACCGAGCGCATGCTGCAAGGCGAGCTTGTTCTGACGCTTCATTTCCCAATGGTTTTCAGGGCCGTACTTAAACGGAATCTTATCATCGGTAACCGGATTGTCAGCCGAGTCGGGCGCGTTAAGAATACCCGAGGCGCACCCGGCATAATACTTATTCCTCATTTCATTACGAATCGAATCCGGAACGAACGAATGATAGCCGTTCACGATTTCGGTGAGGAACGTAGGCGAGACCGTATTGATGAAGTGAGACGCGAAAACGCCCGAAGCCTGAAGGTCGACCATGTTATTGTCGCGCGACTCTTCATAGTTATACGGAGGGCGATCGAAATAGAGATTCTGCCAGAATTCCGCCGCGTCGATACCCGCGTCTTCGATCTGAGAAAGAGTAAGCTTCTGAGTGTGGATATTATGAACCGTAAAGAGGCAGGGAATGCCCATGCGGCGCGCCGCGGCGGGAATAAGCCCCGTCATCCAGTCATTGCAGTGAATCAAATCCGGCTGGACGTACGGAATGCAATTATTGATGACTTCGCGCTGGAACGCGAGAGCGAGCTTGATATTACCGTCACCACGCGAATATACCGTATCGCGATAGTAGAAACAGCGATCTTCAGCGAGGTGAATACGCTCGTCGGAGAGGTGAGTCTTATACTTGCGAAGTTCCGACGAGACGAGCTGAGCCGTCTCGACATGGAACATACGGCGGTAGTGAGGTAAGGCGACGTGGACATCGGCGCCGAGGTCGTAGAGGGCCGCCGTAAGCGAAGCGGAGACGTCGGCCATGCCGCCAGCTTTCGCGGACATCTTGCCGGCGAGGTTACCCATGCCGTCGGGAAGATACGTGATCTCCGGCGTGACGATAAGGATTCTCGGATTTTTCGACTTCGCTTTAGGTAATGCCATATTTTACCTCCAACTAATCACTAACCACTAATCACTAACCACTGTTATCGCGCCGTTATTCAACGGCTGCGATAACTTGACCCTTGGTAACGGCCTTGCCGTGCTCGACGAAGAACGTGATCTTACCCGCGGCAGTAGCCTTGATCGGGTTGAAGAGCTTCATCGCCTCGACGACGCAAACGGGATCGCCGGCCTTAACCGCGGCACCATCGGCAGCCATCGGCGGCTTACCGGGAGCGTCGCTACGATAGAAAGTACCGTTCAAGGGCGCGAGGACAGGAGTGCCCTTCACGTTCGCGGCAGGATCGGCGGCCTTCTGCTGAGCGGCGGGAGCGGAGGCCGTAGGCGCGGCGGCAGCGGCCTTCGCCATCTCGAGATCAGCGGGGATCGGGTCGCGCTTCGCGGGATCGGTGTTACGCCACTTGAAGTAGCCGAGGGCGACTTCCGGGAAGAGCGCGTAAGAAAGGATATCTTCTTCGGCCTGAATCGTGTTCGGCGGAATCGCGTCAGCGGCGGCGACGAGGCCGGGCTTGAGGAGATCGGCAGGGCGGCAGGTAATCGGCTTCAAATCGCCGCAGAGCTGCTTCTTGAGCTTCGGGGCGATCGGAGCGGGAGTGCGACCATAGTAACCCGCAGCATAGTGCTTCGTTTCGTCGGTGACCATCGAGAAGCGCTTACCCGAAAGAACGTTAAGAACCGACTGAACGCCGACGATCTGGGAGGTAGGCGTGACTAAGGGCGGATAGCCCATGTCGGCACGAGTCTTCGGGAGCTCTTCCAAGACTTCGGGGAGACGATCGAGCGCGTCCTGCTGCTGGAGCTGGCTGCGGAGGTTCGAGATCATGCCGCCCGGAATTGCGTGGATAAGAACGCCGGCGTCGACGGCCTCGACCTTCGACGAAGAAGAGGGCTGACGCTTCGCCTTAAGCGCCTTGAAGTAATCGTTGATCTTGACGAGCGCCTGACGATCGAGACCCGTATCGAAGCCTTCGGACTCGAGAATCGAAACGATCGATTCGGTCGGCGGCTGGGAGGAGAACGAGCTCATCGTCGAAATCGCCGTATCGACACATCCAGCTCCGGCTTCGACGGCTGCCATGTACATCGCGGCAGCCATACCCGAAGTCATGTGGGAGTGGAGCTGGATCGGCATCTCGGGAAGATTCTTCTTCAACGCGGCGACGAGTTCACGCGCGGCGCCGGGGGTAAGAATACCCGCCATATCCTTGATGCACAAGGAGTCGACGCCCATCGCTTCCTGTTCCTTCGCGAGCTCGACATACTTCTCGACCGTGTGGACCGGGCTCGTCGTATAGCAAATCGTACCCTGAGCGTGACCACCGTATTTCTTGACGCACTTGATCGCCATCTCGAGGTTGCGCGGATCGTTCAAGGCGTCGAAAACGCGGAAAATATCCATGCCGTTCTCGCACGCGAGAGCCGTGAAGCGCTCGACAATATCGTCCGGGTAGTGCTTGTAGCCGAGAATGTTCTGACCACGGAAAAGCATCTGCAAGGGAGTCTTCTTACAGACCGACTTGATCTGGCGAAGACGTTCCCAAGGATTCTCGCGTAAGAAGCGCATGCAAACATCGAACGTCGCGCCGCCCCAGCATTCGAGCGAGTAAAAGCCCGCGTTATCTATGGTTTCGGCAATTTGCAAAATATCGTCGGTACGCATGCGCGTCGCCCAAAGCGACTGGTGCGCATCGCGCAAAGTGGTGTCGGTAATTCTGACCTTGATGGCATTATTGCTCATTTGTATTTTCCTCTTGTTGAGACACTTATGATCCAACTGTTAAATATTATATCATATCGAAAACGAGAACGCAAATTACTTGGCACGTTCTTCGAGCGCTTTCGCGCGCTCGAGCTTCGCCTTATCAAGCGCCTTCTCGGCTTCGTATTCTTCGTCTTCCTTCTCCCATTCCTCGTTCTGACGGCGGAGCTGTTCCTTCGTCGAAACGGGATCGGCGAGTTTCGACGCGGACCAGCCGTTATCATCCCAAGGCTTCGCGTCGCTCAAAGCGCGCTTACGGCGAATGGCTTCGCGCTCGGCCTCGTTCGCGTCGTTCATCACGTAAGGCGTCATGAATACCAGCAATTCCTTGCGCGACTCTTCATGCGCGGTCCAACCGAAAAGATACTTGCCGATATAGGGGATATCCTTCAAAATCGGGATACCGCCCGACGATTCGTCAATCTTTTTCTCGGTAAGACCCGCGAAAACGACCGTCTGCTGATTCTCGAGCGAAACGTCGGCGGACATCTTGCGCGTAACGTAAGTGGGCAGACCCTTTCCGACGCCTTCGACGTCTTGAGTTCCGCTGACCTGCGAGTACTCTTCTTCGACTTCGAGCATGACCGTGCCGTTCGGATTGATCTTCGGCGTGACCTTGACTTCAAGGCCGAGCTCTTTCTGCTCGTAGTCCTTATCCTGAGTCGTCGAATAGCCGCTATTCGTTTTAAGCCCCTTGAAGAGGTACTGCATCTTCTTCGCTTCGATCACCGCCTCTTTATTGTCGAGCGTCATGATAACGGGCGAGGCGACATACTTCGAATTGCTATCGGACTTCGAAGCTTTGATAATTGCGCCGATGTCGACCTTCTCGGAGAAGAGCGCATAAGTAAGCCCGCCCGACGAGCTCGCCGCCGCGGCATTTTCGACGAACTTATCACTGAAGACGTCGAACATATTCGTCGAGACGTTACCGGAGCCGATCGCCTGCTTCTCCCTACCGTTATTGCGAAGACCATGAATCCAATCGACACCCGTCTCGAGATTATCGCCGAGGCTCACTTCGATAATGACCGTTTCGATCAAGACCTGACTGAGCTTGATATCCATCGATTCGATGATCTGATGAAGGACCGGCATATCCGCCGCGCGCGCCATGACGACGAGGCCGTTGATGCGCTTATCGGCGAGGACGGTCACATTATCCTTCGAAAGTTCGCCGGCTTTCGATTCGCCCGTGCGCTGATTCGCGGCGGGCTTCGACGTCGAAGAAGTCGAGGTGTTGCGCGTGATATTTCCCGAGGAACCCGCCTTCGCGTTCTGATTTTGGTTCGACTTCGTCGAGCTCTTCGCGCTCGCGCTGTTGCCGATAAGATCGTTGATCATGTCGGAGACGTCTTCCGCGTCGGCATATTTAAGGCGAATGACTTCGACTTTCACGTCGGGCGTAGTCTCGACGTCGAGCTGTTCGATCACGCGATCGAAGAACTTCATGTTCGACTCTTGAGTGACGATGATAAGCTTATTGGACCGTTCGTCCGAGAGAATCAGAACCTTGCCGCGGATCATGCCGCGGTCGGCGTCCGAAACCGTCATCACGAGCGACTCGTTATTGACGGGAGCGGGAGAAGGATTGTTCGCGTTATTGCGATTAAGAAGCGTGCGACCGGGAGCCGGAGTAGCGGTATTCGTCGCGCGAGTGCTGGCGCCCTTTCCGCCTTCTTTTTCAAGTTCCTTTTGAGAATCCTGCACGATCGTCTCAAGCGCGGTTTTGATATCCGCCGCAGAAGCGTTCGCGATTTGACGAACGAAAACGCTTTCGGTCACGGGAGAAGCGACGTCGATCGAACGCGCGATTTCGAGCATGCGCGCGATATTCTGCTTCGTATCGGTAACGAGAATCGAATTCGTGCGCTCGAAGCAGAGAAGAATTCCGCTCGCGGACTTGAAGCCCTCAAGCGCCTTCTGCGCTTCTTCGTAAGAAATATGCTTGAAGTTAAGCATCACCGAGACGACCACGCCCTGACCCTGAGCGAGATCGACGGATTCGACGTCCATATAAAGCGGAATACCTTCCTTACGAACGTCCTTACGCGGCAAAGCGCGAATAAAGCTCTCGCCGTAGGGTTCGAGATGAACGCCGTTCATTTCGAGAACGATTTCGATCGCCTCCAAATATTCGGCCTGCGAAAGCTTCTGACCTTCGCGACTTTTAAGCGTGATCGTCGCGTTCGGAGTCGAAGGATCTTTCAGAATCGTCTTGCCGACCTGCTCGCCGTACGTCTGCAGGACGAGATCGACCGGCGCCGCGTCCCAGTTAAGCGCGGGCGCGTCCTTCATCTCGGACCTTTCTTCTTCGGCGAAGACGACGAACGAAAGCGCGAAAGCGAAAACGGCCAAGAGCTTTTTAATCATCTCAATTCTCCCTCATATAAGCGCAAGTGAGCGTGAAAGTGCCTTTCAAATAGCCCTTCTTATTGCTCGGTTTGAAACTGATTTGACGAATATCGAACATTCCTTCCTCGGAATTCTCAAGTTCGTACATGAAGTGAACCAGCGATTCGAGCGCCCCTTCCCAATTCTTCACTTCAATCGGCAGCTCCATCACGTCGCCGGCTTCGATCTCTTTACCGCCCTGACGTTGAGAAATGAAAATATGATGCTTCTCCGCGAGCGAATCCATCTTCGCGAGCCACGTCGTGTCCGTCGACTTACCCGTCTCGAACATCGGCATACGAGCTTTTTCTTCTTCGTAGGCGTCGGTCCATTTTCTTCTTTCGGAAATGAGCTTCGTTTCTTTTTCGTAAGTCTCGACCGCCTTATGATAGAGCTTCGAGCTCTTCTTCCAAGCCGCTTCGCTATACATGAACCACGTCGCAATCGCGAGCGCATACGCCGCTACCATCGCGAGAATCGCCATCGCCGCTTTCTCTTTAAGGCTCATCGTATTCATCAGCGATCCTCCATCTCCACGAACTTACAATCGAGATCGAAACGCTGCTTGCCGTTTTTACCGGCGGAAGGTCCGTTCAGATTGACCTCGGGGAAAACATCCATTTCAATCACGGCGTCTTTGAACTTATAGATAAGCGAAGCATCGGTCGCCTCTCCCGAAATCTTCAGCCCCGTATCGACGCGCCCTTCCTCTTCACGTTTGAAGTTCCAACTGTTGAGTTCTATCCCCTGAGGAAGCCGATCGGAAATCGCTTTCATGATCTCCAAAGCGCCACGATCATGATCGGAATATTTACGAACCAAATTGACCTTCTCCTTCATCGCCAATACCGAGCGATATTGCTTCTGGTGAGCTTTCGAAAGAGATTTCTGATGATCGGTCATAAAGCCGAAGACGAAAGGCAGTCCGATTAAAACCGCCATAATCATTATCCAAAGCGCTCCGAACGCTCCGAGGTACTTGTTAAGCGTACGCTTGAAACGAGTTTCCTCGAGGACTTCACGCCAAGTATCGGGAAGCGCATTAAGCGTCCCCTCCTCGAAGCTGCGCTCCGCGACGCCATGAAGCGCGGCATCTTCGTCCGCGATGGAAAGCTCCTCTACGGGAGCGATCGTCGCAAGCGAAGCGGTATCGACTTCGATTTCGCCCATAACCGCCGCGGACGAAGCGACGTAAATCTTCTCGAGATTCCGCTCGCCGCCGAAATCTTCGGCCTCTATAAGCGAAAGCATAATCTCCCGCTTCAAGTCCGAAGCCGGAAGAACCGCGCGAATCGAGAGCGGCTCGTCACCATCCAAGACGATAATGGTAAGGGAATCGACGGCGCGAATGATAACGACTTTACGAGCGGAGGAAGAAATACCGGACCAAAGCGCTCTTAAAGTTCCGATTGCCATCAAATCGACTCTCGTAACATTCAACTTCGCCGCATCAAGCGCCTCGGCGATATCATCCGCCGAACTCTCGGGAAGCGCCGCGGCAATCGCGACCAGGCCGCGCTCGGTTTCGCGCACGGTTTCCAAACTGATCGTAAGCACTTCGTCAGGGAAGGGAGAAATCGCCTGAAGTTCACCGCGAATCGCTTCCACCGGATTCTCTCGCATCTCTTCCGGGATGCGCACCATCTTCACCAGCAATCTGTTTATAGGTAGCGCCAGAACCGCCTCCGAGGAGGACGGTTTACCGACGGAAATCGTTCTAAGACTTCCGCCCTCAAAGGCCGCTACTTTCAAATCCATCGCCATTATTTGATATTATACCAAAAATTCGCCTCGAATGGGATATCGGCCACAAATAATGAAAGTCCCGCGCCGAACCCCGAAAGTAAAAGCCGCGCTCCGCGCCCACGAAACCTCTCGGCGGAATTCGCCAGCGCGATCGGCACCGAGGCCGAAGCTGTATTGCCGAACTTTTCCGAGTTGATCAGCGTTTTTTCAGGCGAAAAACCTAAACTTCGCGCCAACTGACGAATCATGAACAAATTCGCTTGATGAGGAAGAAAGGCGTCGAAATCATCCGCTTTACCGCCCGTCTCGGCAAGGAAAGTCTTGATCGCCGAAGCTACGTCACTCGCCACATAACGGAATACCGCGAATCCATCCATCTTGATGGGAGAAGCGTTTTCGAGCGTCAGCGCGGCGCTTTTCGCTCCATCGGTTCGGAATGCGAAAGTCCACTTCGCTCCACTATCGTCCGGCTCCAAGACCGTGGCAGTCGCTCCATCCGCGAGCACCGAAGCGGTCGACTCGTCCTCAAGCGACAGGAAATCGCTCTGTTTATCGCCATCCAAAAGAAGCACTTTCTTGCCCGTAGCCTTAACGAGCGTCGCGGCGAAATAAAGCCCGTAGCCGTAGCCGGAGCACGCCGCGAGCAAGTCGGTAGCGACAATATCCTCAGGCATGCCGAGCGCGGATTGGGCTTGCGCCGAGACGCTCCTCCTTCGATCGCGCTGAGTGAACGACACGGTGATAACCGCGCCGAAATCGGAGAAGTCCATCTCCAACTTTTTCGCCGCGGCGATCTGCAAGGAAGCGGAAGAGTCCGACGCTTCAGCTCGCCTTAAAGTCGAAAAACCGATAACGTCCTTCGAAGGCGAACGATTCTCGACCTCTCGCTCGCCCAATTGGACGGCGAGGCGCGATATTTTCACGCCTTCGATCGAGAGAAGCCGCATTACGCTCGTTGAATGGCCTTACGCGCTTCGGTAAGATCAGTAAAGACCCCGGCGGATATCATCTGAACAATAAGATTACCGAGCGCCGTACCCTCGGTCGGGCCCGCGATCACTTCCAAACCGGTCATCTCGCCGGTAAGTTCGTTAAGATAACCGTCTTTCGAGCCGCCGCCGACGATATTGATCGAAGTGTATGCTTTCTCGGTTACCTTCGAGAGATTGACGATCGCGCGAGAATAGCAGTGAGCAAGAGACTTATAGACGAGCGCCATCAATTCACCGATCGTCTCGGGTACCGCCCCCGAAGCACGAGCGAGTTCCATCACCGCGCCGATCATCGACTTCGGCGCGAGGAAGCGCTCGTTATTGACGTCGATAATGCCCTTGAAATCATCGGCCGCGCGAGCGAGCGACTCGAGCTCGGCGAAGGAATATTCCTTACCCTTCTCGTAATCCTTAAGCGCTTCAAGCGCGGCGGCACTCTCGGAACCGTCGGAACCTTCCACGTATTTCACTCCGTTAAGCTCGCGGCGAATCGACTGAATCATCCAAAGGCCCATGATATTCTTCAGAAACCTATAGCGTCCCCAAGCTCCGCCCTCGTTCGTGAAGTTCGCTTCTCGCGCAGCTTCGGTCGTGATCGCGTGATCGTTCTCTACTCCCAAAAGCGACCAAGTTCCGCTCGAAATGTAAACGGCGCGATCGTCGCGCGCGGGGACGGCGAGGTATGCGCTTCCGGTATCATGAAGCGCGGGCAAGACTACACGAACGCCTCTGTAGTCGCCGACGGTCGCGCCGGGCATTTCCAAAAGCCCGAAAATTCGACGCGGAAGACCGAGCTTTTCGATAAGCTCGAAGTCCCAGATCTTCTCCTCTGCGTTAAGAAGTCCGGTCGTGGAGCTTTCGGTGTAATCATGGACGATATTGCCGGTCAAAGCGAAATTGAGATACTCCGGCACCATCAACAAATGCGCGGCTTTTTCGAGCTGCTCAGGGCTCTCTTTCTTGAGCGCCATGAGCTGGTAAATCGTATTGTAGCTCGCTTTTTGAATACCGGTGCGACGATACAACTCTTCGAAAGAAATCACGCGTTCGACTTCCTCGTCCATCCCTGCCGTGCGCGAATCGCGGTAGGCTACCGCGTCGCCGACAAGTTGAAGATCCTTATCGAGAAGAACGAAGTCGACGCCCCAGGTATCGATACCGATCGATTCAAGATCGTAAGACTCCATCGCCTTATCGATACCCGCTTTAACGTGAGAAACGAGCGATGTCAAATCCCAGCAGTCATGTCCGTTCTTACGAACCTGAGAATTAACGAAACGATACACTTCTTCGAGTTTGATCTTACCGTCTTCCAAATAACCCACGATATGCCGCCCGGATGAAGCGCCGATATCGATAGCGAGAAATCTTTTCATCATTCAGCCTCCTCTATGGTTTTGGGCGCGGCGCCGGGAGTGCCGCGCGAACGAGCCTTCAAGAACATTCTTATCGGAGCGCCTTCCAAGCCGAAACGAGCGCGAATATTCTTCTCCAAGAAGCTCAAATAAGCTGGAGTTACGAGCTTCGGGTCGTTTACGAATAGACGGATAGTCTGAGGGTTCGTCGAGACCTGAAGGCCGTAGTAGATTTTAAGGCGCTTACCCTTGATCATCGGGGACAAAGTTTTCTTCGTCGCAGTCGTGATAACGCGATTGAACATGCCGGTCGGGAGACGCTCCGAGGCGCTCGCGGCGGCTTTATCGATCGCGTCGATCGTGCGGCGGATATTGTAGCCCGACTTGTTGGAAGCGAAAATTACGGGAGCGAAGTTAAGAAACGGCATCATCTCGCGCAATGCTTCGAGCGCCTTCTTCTCTTCCATCCCTTCCGCCTGAGCTAAGTCCCACTTCTGGCACATGACGACACACGCGCGATTCGCCTCGAGAATCTTCCCGGCGATTCGCTTATCCTGCATCGTCGGACCCATTGAAGCGTCGATTAAAAGAACGACGACATCCGCTTCCTTGATCGCGTCTTCCGAACGGAACAAGGAGAAGTTATCAACGGAAGTCTTCGACATCTTCGTGTGGGGCTTCATGCCGGCAGTGTCGACGAGCATGTAGTGACGCGCTTCAGGACCGGAGCCGATCGTGAACGGGACTTCGACCGCATCACGCGTGGTACCCGCGATATCGGAAACGATAACGCGCGGCGCATTGAGGAGACGATTGATGTAAGAGGACTTGCCGACATTCGGACGCCCGACGATAGCGACGCGCAAAGGACGATTCTTGGTCTCGTTTTCCTCTGCGGGAGGAAGACGCTTCACGACATCCTGAAGCATCGCTTCGACACCGCGCCCATGTTCCGCCGAAATCGGGAAGACAGGGAGACCGAAGCGCTCGAATTCACCGGCGCGCCAATCATCATCGGCCTTGTCGCACTTGTTCGCGGCAATTATGCAGGGAACTCCCGATTCGCGTACGCGTTTGATGACTTCCTGATCGAGAGGCGTAATGCCCTCGCGCGAATCGACGACGATAACGCAAACTGCGGAGTCTTCGACGGCGAGAGCCGCCTGAGCGCGAGTTTCCTCGTCGAGCGGGTCGTGAGTTACGTGCTTATCGAAAGCGATACCGCCGGTATCGACTAACATGACCTTGCGATCGAGCAAATCGACCTCGCGCGTCACGCGGTCACGCGTCACGCCCGGCTGGTCGAAGACGATCGCGACGCGCTTCTTGGCGATGCGGTTAAAGAGCGCGGACTTGCCCGTATTCGGGCGTCCGACTAAAGAGACGACGTTCATAATTTCGGGAGCTCGGCAAGCTGCCTCAAGAGCTCGTAATTTTCCTTAAAGCCGAGTTCCGCCTTCTCGAGAACTTCCTTCGCGGCGGGATTCTTGGCGAGTAACTGTTTGAAACGATTCTCTTCGGTCGCGGTCTCGGCGAACGAGACGGAAGCGGCCTTCGAATCGAGCGTAAGCCCGTTCTTACCTTCAGCGGCAGCCATCGGGTTGTAGCGCCACAAGGGAAAGTGAACGGAATTAACGGCGATCTTTTGACGGTCGGGGCCGTTAGCCGTATTGATGCCCTGCTCGATGCAGTGCGCGTAGGCGATGATGAGCGCGGGGCCGTCGTAGTTTTCGGCCTCGTTGAACGCCTTAACGGTCGCCGCGGGATTCGTGCCCATCGAAACATAGGCGATGTAGACGTTCTTGTACTGCATCTGCATAAGGCCCAAGTTCTTCTTCGCCTGGACCTTGCCGCCCGCGGCGAATTTCGCGATAGCGCCCGTCGG
>JAKSOZ010000041.1 GCA_024405265.1 Kiritimatiellia bacterium
CTTTAGTTCCCAACTAACGGTTTTTTGCCGGTGGCCATAGAGGAGTTGTCACACCTGTTCCCATTCCGAACACAGAAGTTAAGGGCTCCATCGCCGAGGGTAGTGCGGGACTCGCCCGTGCGAGAGTAGGACGCTGCCGGCTTTTTTATTTTTATTTCCATACACCGGCTTTTTTATTTTCTATTTTTTATTTTCCCAAATAACTCGGGAAATATGGTATAATTCCATTGCTATGAAATGGACTAAATTGATGATTCAGACCCTCCGCGATAATCCGGGGGACGCAGAAATCGATTCGCACAAGCTTCTCGTTCGAGCTTCGCTCGTCAAGAAGCTCGCAGGTGGCCTCTATTCGTTCATGCCGCTCGGCATGCGTTCGCTTCGCAAGGTAGAGCAGATTATCCGCGAAGAAATGGATCGCGCCGGCGCTCAGGAAATTCAGCTTCCGCTTCTTCAGCAGGCCGAACTTTGGAAGACTTCCGGTCGCTGGGAATCGATGGGGCCCGGGATGTTCCGCCTCAAAGATCGCGCCCAGCGTGACTATGCGCTTACGCCGACCGCCGAAGAAGAAGTGACCGAGCTCATCAAGTCGGTAGTCTCCTCTTATCGTCAGCTCCCTGTTACCGTCTATCAGATTCATACCAAGTTCCGCGATGAAATCCGTCCGCGCTTCGGGCTTATGCGTTCGAAGGAATTTCTCATGAAGGACGCGTATTCGTTCGATGTCTCGATGGAAGAGGCGGATAAGAGCTATATGGCGATGTTCAACGCTTACAAGCGTGTTTTCGAACGTTGCGGGCTTAAGGCCTATCCCGTCGAAGCGGATACGGGCGATATCGGTGGCAAGTTCTCTCACGAATTCCACGTTCTCGCCGACGCGGGCGAAGACGGAATCGGCGTTTGCGAAACCTGCAAGTACGCGGCGAATCTTGAGAAGGCGGAACGTAAAGTTCTTCCTCGCAATGACGAGTCTTGCGGAGCGATTGAAGAAGTCGCGACGCCGAACGCGAAGACGATTGAAGAAATCTCCGCCTTCCTCGGTGAGAAGCCTTCCAAGTTCGTTAAGACGCTTGTTTATGTCGCGGATGGTAAGCCCGTTATGTGCTGCGTCCCCGGCGACTACGAAGTCAACGAAATCAAACTTAAACATCTCCTCGATGCGAAGACGCTTGAAATGGCGCCGCAGTCGATTGTCGAAGATGTGACGGGCGCGGTCGTCGGCTTCGCGGGTCCCGTCGGAGCGAAAGTTCCCGTTTATGCGGATCAGGCGCTCGAAGGCGCGAAGGGCGTGATCGTCGGCGGCAACAAGACCGATACTCACCTCAAAAACGTCGACCTCGCTCGCGACACGAAGATCGAGAAGTTCGCCGATCTCGTAATCGTCAAGGACGGCGATATTTGTCCGAAGTGCGGTAAGCCGATGACCATCAAGCGCGGCATCGAAGTCGGCCATGTCTTCAAGCTCGGTACGAAGTACTCCAACGCTTTCAACGCCGTTTACAAGACGGACGATCTTAAAGAGCAGGTCATGGTTATGGGTTGCTATGGTATCGGCGTCAGCCGCACCGTTCAGGCCGTGATCGAACAGAGCCACGATAAGGACGGCATCATTTGGCCCGCGTCCGTCGCGCCCTATCAGGTCATCATCGAAAACCTCGACCCTAAGGTCCCAGAGGTGACAAAGATTGTTGACGAGCTCGAGCAGCAGCTCGAGTCATCGCAAATTGATACGCTAGTAGATGACAGAGAAGAGCGCCCCGGCGTCAAGTTCAAAGATGCGGATTTGATCGGCTTCCCTGTGCGCGTCGTCGTCGGCGCGAAGGGCCTAGCGAACGGCGGCGTCGAAGTGAAGCGCCGCGCCGATACGAAGGATAAGATGGTTATCGTCGCGCCCGAAAAGGCCATCGATACGATCAAGGAGTTACTCAAGTAATGGCGGAAAAGATTTCTTTCGAAGCGCCGCGTGGCATGCGGGATTTCTATCCCGAAGACATGGTTTGGCGTAACAAGGTGTTCGACGCGTTTCGTGCGGCCGGTGAGGCGGCGGGCTTCGAACCCTACGATTCGTGTGTCGTCGAAAGCTACGAGCTTCTCGCTCGTAAGGCGGGCGAAGAAGTCGGCGAGCAGATTTATCACTTCTTCGACAAGTCCGAGCGTCACATCGCGCTTCGAGCCGAGATGACGCCGACTTTGGCGCGTATGGTCGCTCAGCGCCAGGCCGAGCTCAAGTTCCCGCTCAAGTGGACGACGATTGCCCAGTGCTTCCGTTATGAACGCATGACAAAGGGCAGAAAGCGCGAGCACTACCAGTGGAACGTCGACATTATCGGAGAAGATTCGATTCTCGCCGAAGTAGAAGTGATTGGAGCCGCGTGTGATGCGTTGCGTCGTATGGGACTTGATTCGAAGGACTTCAAGGTTCACGTTTCTTCACGTAAGTTCTTAGGCGAACTCCTCGAAAAGAGCGGAATTGCCGCGGAGAAGCATGCTCAGGTCTTCCTCGCTCTCGATAAGCGCGGCAAAATGCCCGATACCGAAATCGCCGTGATGCTTAAGGATGGCGGGCTTAACGACGCCGAAGTCGCCGCGACTTTCGCGATTATGGACACGAAGAGCTATGAAGAGTGCCCTGAGCTTAAGGAACTCTTCCGTCTCGCAGAAATCGCCGGTTTCGCCGATTGTCTAATGTTCGATATTTCGGTTATCCGAGGGCTTAGCTATTATACGGGTATCGTTTTCGAATGCTTCGATACGGCGGGTGAGTTCCGCGCGATCTTCGGAGGAGGACGCTACGATAACCTCCTAACCACGATCGGTGGTCAGCCCACGAGCGCAGTCGGTCTCGGCTTCGGCGATGTCGTCGTGACCGAGCTCTTGAAGTCGCGCCTTGGCACGGATGCCGCGAAGGTCAAGAAGGGCGTAGCTGTCGGCTTCATGTTCCCCGAACAGCGTGATGCGGCGTTGAAACTTGCCGCGACGTTGCGCAAGGCGGGCGAGAAGGTCAATCTTTCGCTCAAGTCCCAGAAGCCTAAGAAGTTCTTCGGCGCGGCGGATTCGAGCGGTGCTTCTTCGGCGGTCTTCCTCGGACCTGACGATGTCGAGAAGGGTGTCGCCAAGCTTAAAAACATGGAAACTCGCGAAGAAGTCGAGATTAAACTATGAACGAGCTTAGAGAACTGATCCAGTCGATGAAGTTGCGCTCTCGTACCGGCCTTGCGGTCGGGTTGAGCGTACCTGAAGATATGAAGGCGTATATGGGAGGAGAGTGGAGAGAAATCCGCGCCGCCGACGCTTTTCAGTATCAAGACGGTCAGTTCTCTGTCGTTGTCATGGCGGGAACGGCGCTTAACGCGAAAAGCGCTAAGGAAGCTCATCGAGTTCTAAAAGATGGAGGGTATCTCCTCTTTACCGTTCCCGAGCGCACTTCTTCTCAGTTCGGTTTTACGCTGGCGGACATTTACTCGATCGTTCGGGAGGGTTATAACATTACGGTCGTCAAGCGTCCCGCGTGGTGGCGATTCGGGCGAGGAGGAAAGACGCTTACGATTTGTGCGCAGAAGAAGAGCTGGAAAGTTTATAAAGGTTTCAAGCGCGAAGGAGCGTTTTGCTTGAGCCCGTTTCATAACGCCAAGATATGAAGAAGGTATTGATAGCTTTTTTAGCGCTCGTAGCGCTTGTGTCGAACGCCGACGATAACTCGGCGAACGCGATTATAACGCTTCTTAATTCTCGCGCTTCCGGTAGCGTGAAAACCTATGTCGAAGCCGCGAAGGAGGTTGAGAAGGGCGCGAAAGCGGGTAAGAGTCTTCATCAATATGTGCTCGGAGTTTTCTCGGGCGACAGAGTTCTTTCGGAGGCGCTCGGCCTTACGAAGGCTGATGCCGAACGCTATCTTAGCGCCTCTCGTGAGAAAATTCTCGATCTCGCCGAGCAAAAAGGAAATGCGCTCGCGTGGTACTTGCTCTCGATAGAGAAGAACGATTATTCGATGCTTAAACGAGGAGCGGATGGGAACAACGTTCAGGCTTTGAACGCGTATGGAACGTATCTTCTTAACGAAGCGATCGGAAGCCCCTCGGTCTCCAGTAATGATTTCGAGAAGGTCGCGCGTCAGTGCTTTACGATGTTCGGTAAAGCTGCCGCGATGAAGGACGCGAATGGGCTTTTTAATATCGGTACTTGCTATATGCGCGGTATCGGTTGCGCGAAGGATATGGATCTCGCGTTAGACGCCTTTCGCTCCTCGGCCGAGATGGGGCATCCGGGGGCGATCAATAATTTGGGCGGCTTTTATCGCGATGGTGTGGTCGTTCGCAAGAATCCCGAGCTCGCGGTGAAATGGTTCGAGAAGTCGGCGGCTCTAGGGGAGTCGTATGGAGAACTTAATCTCGCGCTCGCGTATCAAAGAGGAGATGGAGTCGAACGCGATCTGAAAAAAGCCGGCGCGCTTCTCGCCAAGTCCGCTGCGCAGGGTAATATCGAAGCGATGGCGGCGTATGGAACCTGCCTTTACAAAGGCGAGGGCGTAGATAAAAACGACGCGGAGGCGATCAAGTGGTTCAGGGCTTCCGCTCGTGAAGGTTTTGCGCCGGCGATGGAGAGTTTGGCGTATTGCTATTCGAAAGGTATCGGCGTTAATAAGAGCGACAGGGATGCGCTGATTTGGAGAATCCGAGCGCGCGCCGCCTCCGGAGATATCAACGCGGCGAGCTGGTTAAAGCAGAACGGACATAAGCTCAGATGAAGATTTTGATGATAGGAGACGTGGTCGGTAATCCCGGTAGGAAGATCTTCAAGCGTGAAGTCAAAAAGCTTAAAGATTCCGGAAGAGTTGATGCCGTTATCGTTAACGCCGAGAACTCCGCCGCAGGTTCGGGCATAACCGCCGCGCTAGCGAAGGAGTTTTTCGACGCGGGAGCGGACGCGATCACGTTGGGAGATCATACTTGGGGTCAGAAGGAATTCGCGGGGCAGATCGGTGGTGTTGAAAAGTTGGTCCGCCCGGCTAATTATCCCGGCGAGTGCCCCGGTAAAGGCTGGACGCTCGTTACGATGCCGACGTTTCGATTCGCGGTCGTGAATCTCCAAGGCCGCGTTTTCATGCAGCCGGTCGAGTGTCCTTTCAAGACGGCCGATAAGGTCCTTAACGAAATTCCGAAAGACGTTCCGGTCTTTATCGACTTTCACGCGGAAGCGACGAGCGAAAAGATCACTTTCGGTCACTATGTCGACGGACGAGTTACGGCGGTCGTCGGGACTCACACTCACGTCCAGACATCGGACGCGATTCTTCTTCCGAAAGGGACGGCGTACCTCACCGACCTCGGTATGACGGGGCCTTACATTTCCTCTATCGGACGCGACCTCGTTCCCGTCACGAAGAGATTCATCACGGGAATGCCCGGTCGCTTCGAAGTCGCAGAAGGTCCGAGCGTTCTCGAGGGCGCGATCATCGATTTCGATCCTCTGACGAAGAAAGCGTCGTCCATCGAAACTTTCCGCATCCGTGAATGATCTAGACGCGATCAACCTTGTTGGGAGGCTCGTCCATGCAGCCGGTGGAAGGGCGCTTTTGGTCGGTGGTTGCGTCCGCGATAAGCTCCTCGATTTAGAGCCGAAAGATTTCGATATCGAAGTTTTCGGCCTTAGTCCCGAAAAGCTCGAAGAAGTCCTTGGTGCCGCTTTCAAACTCGATCTCGTGGGGCTCTCATTCGGCGTCATAAAGCTCCATAATTTCAATATCGATGTTGCAATCCCACGGCGCGAAACGAAGCTCGGCCTCGGACACAAGGGCTTTAAGATGGAGTACGATCCGACGCTTTCGCTGACGGAGGCCTCTGCGCGTCGGGACTTCACGATCAATGCGATTTATTCGGATCCTTTGACGGGGGAAATCCTCGATCCTTGGAATGGGAGAGTCGATCTTGAAACGAGAACGCTTCGTCATGTTTCCGAGCATTTCAAAGAAGATCCTTTGCGTGTTCTTCGCGGAATGCAGTTCGTCGCGCGTTTCGATTTGACCGTATCTCCCGAGACGATTCAAGTTTGCCGCGATATGACTCCCGAAGGCCTTCCTCCCGAACGTCTCTTCGAAGAGTGGGCGAAGCTCTTGACGAAAGGGGTTAAGATTTCCAAGGGCCTTAACTTCTTGCGCGAAGTCGGGTGGGTAAAATACTACCCCGAACTTATGCGCTTAATCGGTTGCGAGCAAGCGCCCGAGTGGCACCCGGAGGGTGATGTTTGGAACCATACGCTTTGCTGCCTCGACGCCTTTGCGAAGCAGCCGAAGAACGAGGATGATCTTATCGTAGGTCTTGCCGTTCTCTGTCATGATTTCGGGAAGCCGTCGACTTCTTTCTTCGATAAGCGAAAAGGTCGTATTCGTTCCTTGGGGCATGACGACGCGGGAGTCGAGCCGACGATATCGTTCTTGAAGCGACTTACGAACGAAGAGCGGCTTTTGAAAGAAGTCCCTCCGCTCGTTAAGGAACACATGCGCGTATTTTCGATGTGGAAGAGCAAGAGCGGTGAAGCGGCGATACGTCGTCTTGCCGCGCGAGTCATTCGTATCGACCGACTCTTGCGCGTTGCCGCGGCCGATGACGAAGGCCGTCCGCCTTTCCCGAGTGAACCCGAATCGATCGAGTGGCTACGGAGCGAGGCGGAGCGTCTCGCCGTTCTCGATTCCGCGCCGAAACCGATTTTGATGGGGCGTCATCTTATCGAGAAGGGCCTTAAGCCGGGTGTTCATTTCGGCGAGATTTTGGCGAAGGCCTACGATGCCCAGCTCGAGGGCAAATTCAAGGATCTGGAAGGAGCGCTGAAATATGTGGGACTATCTTGATATTCAAAGCGATCCCGTGCACGTGAAAAGGGAGCGCGAAAAAGCGCGAGAACTTCGCAAGACCGAATGGTGGAAGGCGAAGATTCAGGCGGGGGTTTGTCACTATTGCGGGAATCAAGTCGGCGCGGAGAACTTGACGCTCGATCATGTCGTTCCCGTCTCGCGCGGCGGAAAGTCGACCAAGGGGAATTGCGTTCCTTGCTGTAAGGACTGCAACAATAAGAAGAAGTATTTAACTCCCGCCGAGCAAGTGCTCGCGACGCTCTTCCCGGGAGGTGAAGCGTGATTATTCTAGGGGTTGATACTTCGCTTCGCTCGACGGGCTACGGCGTATTGGAGCTAGAGGGCTCGAAGATGAAAGCCCTCGATATGGGGAATATCAAGAATCCTCAAACGCGCAAAGTCTCCGAGTGCCTCAAGGCGATTCACGATAAAATCGCCGCGCTTATCGAAACCTACGAGCCCGATGTGATGAGCGTCGAAGAAGTCATTTACGCGAAGAACGCGCTTACGACTCTCGCGCTCGGCCAAGCTCGAGGCGCGGTAATCCTCGCGGGCGTAAATGCGAATATCCCGATTTACGAATATGAGCCCAGGCGTATGAAGAAAGCGGTCTGCGGAAACGGTCTCGCCGAAAAGGCGCAGATTCAGCGAATGATCAAGACGCTGCTTAATCTAAGCGAGCTTCCTCAGAACGATGCTGCCGATGCGCTTGGCCTCGCGATTTGCCACGCTCATTCGCGCGGGCCGTTGTCGAAGGAGGAGCCGTTATGACCGACGCTCATGCTCATGTTGAGGTCGGCTCGGCTCGGCACTTCCTTGTCGGTCGCGACTTCTTCGGAACTCATCCTTGGGAAGCCGAGAAGTATGACGCGGAGGCGCTCGAGAAAAAACTTATCGAAAACCCAGAAGCGGGTGTCGGCGAAATCGGCCTCGATCGACTTAAGAGTAAGAATATCTCCGAGATGATGCGCTTCGCTTTCGAGTCGCAGCTTAAACTTGCCGCGAAGTATCGTCGCCCCGTCGTCCTCCACGGCGCGAAATGCTGGGGGCAAGTCGTAAAAGCGATAAGTGATAAGTGTAAAGTGATAAGCGGAGGAATCCCGTCTTTCCTGTGTCACGGTTTCTCGCGGAGTGATGGGCTGATTCCTGAAATCGAGAAGCTCGGCGGGTTTATCTCGGTCGGCCCCGCGGTACTTAACGATCACGCGGTCAATTATCGCGAGATGGTGAAGAAGATTCCTTCTTCGATTTTGCTTCTCGAGACCGACCGAACGAATGAGGAGGGCCCGACTATCGAAGAAGTCGCGGCGAAAACGGCCGAGCTTCGCGCTCTCTCGCTCGAAGAACTTGAAACTTTAACCGATAACAATGCTCGGAGGTTCTTATGCTCCATGTAATCGCTACCCCGATCGGCAATTTGGGCGACTTGTCGCCTCGTGGCCTCGAAGCGTTCAAGAACGCTTCTATCATCGCCTGCGAAGATACGCGCCGTACGTGGGCCCTACTTACTCACTTCGGAGTTTCGCGTCCCGAGATGATTTCTTATCGTCAGGGTAACGAAGAGCGCATCACGGAGCGAATTATCGGTGCCTTGAACGACGGCGCGGAAGTGGCGCTTTGTTCCGATGGAGGTTACCCCGCGATTTCCGATCCCGGCTACCGACTTATTCGTACTTGCGCGAAAGAGAATATTCCTTATGAGGTTATTCCCGGCGCGAGTGCGGTTAATGTCGCTTTACTTATGAGCGGACTTTCGTCGAGCTCGTTCACGTTCCGTGGCTTTCCGCCGCGTGGGCCGGGAGCGATTCGCAACTGGTTCGCCGAAGATAAGGATAAAGAACATACGCTTATCTGCTACGAGTCTCCGTTTCGCATCGGCGCGACGCTCGAAGCTGCCCTTGAAGTTCTTGGGGATCGAGAAGCGGCAGTCTGCATCGAGCTCACGAAACTTCACGAACGCGTAAGTCGCGGCTATCTCTCCGATCTCGTTCAAGAATACAAGGACGCGAAGGTAAAAGGCGAGGTCGCCCTCGTCATCGCCGGTAACAATCCCAAATTCATGCGCCAATGAGTGACTTTCTCCTTTCCTTAAAAGACGTCTCGCTCGCGTTCGGCGGGCCTCAGATTTTAAATAACGTTTCCCTTTCGATCAATAAGGGACTACGCGCGGCGCTGACCGGTAGAAACGGCGAAGGGAAGTCGACGCTCTTTAAGGTGATTGAAGGAACGCTTGAGGTCGATAGCGGCGAAATCGTTCGCGCTCCAGGGCTTAAAATCGCCTACGTATCGCAGTCGGTCGATTCCGATCAAAAGCTTTCCGGAGGCCAAATCAGAAAGAAACGACTCGAAGAAGCGCTGTTGTCGAAGCCGGATATTCTTCTTTTGGACGAACCGACGAACCATCTTGATGTGGAAGCGATTGATTGGCTCGAAGGGATGATCAAACGTCAACGCGAAATGGCCGTTCTGATCGTAACGCATGATCGAAGATTTTTGAAGCGAGTCGCGACCAAGATTTTCGATCTTGATCGAGGTGAACTCTCCGGTTGGGAGTGCGATTACGCCACTTTCGTAAAGCGGAAGGCCGAGCTTTTATCCGACGAAGCCGTTTATTGGCAGCGTAAATCGAAGCTACTGGCACAGGAAGAAGCTTGGATTCGCCGCGGAGTCAAAGCGCGAACGACCAGGAATGAAGGACGAGTCGCGGCGCTTATGAAGCTTAGAGAGGAGTTCGCTCAGCGCCGAGAGACTGTCAAGTCGGCGACCATCAAGTTGGATACTGCCGCGGCGGGTGGCGTAAGAGTTATCAAGGTGGAGAACTTGTCCTATTCCTATCCTAATCGAGATTCGGATCTCCAACCTAAGCCTATAATTAACGACTTCACTGTCGACGTTTTAAGAGGTGAGCGAATCGGAATATTGGGTCGCAACGGCGCCGGAAAGACGACGCTTCTAAATTTGCTTACCGGGCGACTTAGCCCGAGTTCGGGTTCGGTTACTATCGGTACAAACGTTCAGATGGCGTTTCTGGATCAGCTTCGCGATGAGTTGAACTTGGAGGCGACGGTAGCTGAGAATATCGCGGCGGATCGTGATGAAGTGGTCGTAGGCGGAGTTAAGAAACACGTCTACTCGTATCTTGCGGATTTTCTCTTCTCTTCCGAGCGATGCAGGACGCCGGTGAAAGCTTTGTCCGGCGGCGAGCGGGCGCGGCTCATGATTGCCAAGCTTTTTATGAATCCGGCGAACTTGCTTATCATGGATGAGCCGACGAACGATCTTGATATCGAGACTCTGGAGCTATTGGAAGAGCAGCTTCTTAACTATAAGGGTACGCTCTTACTGGTTTCCCATGACCGAGAGTTCCTCGATAATGTCGTTACCTCGACTTTGGTTTTGGAAGGCGACGGAGAAGTGGATTCATATCCCGGCGGGTATGAGGATTATTTGAAGCAGAGGAAGACGAAGAATGTAGTTGGAGTTGAAAGTGGGAGGAATAAAGAGAAGAACGCAACTCTCCCACTCGAACTCGAAACTCCCACTAAAGTTTCCAAGAAACTTTCTTATAAAGAACAGCGAGAACTGGACGCGCTTCCCGGAGAAATCGAAGCGCTCGAAAAGGAGATCGCCGCGATTGAAGCGGAGCTTGTCGCGGGGAAGATTTACTCGTCCGATCGCCTCGCTCCGGCTCAGGAAGAGCTCGAGAAAAAAGTCGAGCGCTGGGCCGAGTTGGAGGAGCGAAAACAGGGTTAAAAGCTCATCGTCACAAAAAAAGATTTTTGTCAGACGAATTGTTAGCTCAAGTGAACTTTCGCGAATCGCGGTTTCGCCCAATGTTTATCGGGATGAAATCGAGGTCGCGCTCAAAAAGCAGTGGATTTTCGCGTCACAAAAATGTGACGCAAATGTGACACTTGATTTTTTCTGATATGAGATAATATTCTTATCAACCAAACGATAAGGAGATTCTCATGTTAGCAAAATGTTTTTCGGCAGCCCTCGTGGGTGTAGACGCGGTACCTGTGGAGATCGAAGTCTTCTCGACCTCCGGAGTTAATTCTTTTGCTATTGTCGGCTTACCGGATCAGGCCGTTAAAGAATCGAAAGACAGAATACCCTCGGCGCTTAAAGTAAGCGGCTTCAGACCGAATAGCGAGTTTTCGATCACGGTCAACCTCGCGCCCGCTTCCGTTCGAAAAGAGGGGCCGATATACGACTTGCCGATTGCGGTGTGTTTATTGAAGGCGATCGGTAAGATTCACAATGAACACTTGGATGAAATCGCGATGGTCGGGGAGCTGTCGCTCTCCGGCGCGGTGAGGCCGGTTCGAGGAGTGCTTCCGATTGCGATGGAAATGAAGCGAATCGGGAAGCGGGCGATGATTGTGCCGATTGCGAACGCGGACGAAGCGAGCGTTGTGGAAGGAATCGACATTATCCCCGTAAGAACACTTATCGAAGCGGTAGGATATTTGAATGGAGAACTCGATATCGAGCCATACTATATGGAGATGGATTCGCTCTCTTCTTCGGTTGGAAGCGGAGAATATGACTTCGAGAATATCAAGGGCCAGAAAATCGCCAAAAGAGCTATTGAAATCGCGGTTGCCGGAGGACATAATATACTGATGATCGGCTCTCCCGGCGCAGGAAAGACTTTGCTCGCCAGATCCATTCCTTCGATTCTTCCCCCGATGACTACCGAGGAGGCCCTCGAAGTAACGAAGATTCATTCTATCGCCGGAGTCGCTAAGGGAGGCGGGAAGTTCGTCACCGAGCGTCCGTTTCGCGCGCCTCATCATACGGTGAGCAATATCGGACTTTTGGGAGGCGGGGCTCATCCTTTGCCGGGAGAAGTTTCGTTGGCGCATCGCGGAGTTCTATTCTTGGATGAATTCGCCGAATTCTCGAGAAGCGCGCTTGAAGTTTTAAGACAGCCGTTGGAAGACGGACACGTAACGGTGTCGAGGGCCGCGGCGGCCTGCGATTATCCCTCGAGATTCATGTTGGTCGCGGCGATGAACCCGTGTCCTTGCGGTCATTTCAATGATGACAATCATCAGTGCAGATGTACTCCGAATCAGGTCGCTCGCTATCAAGCACGAGTTTCCGGGCCCGTTCTCGATCGTATCGATATTCATGTCGGACTTTCGGCGGTTTCGGTAAAGGATTTGAATAGTCGGGAAAAAGCGGAGTCGAGCGCGGCGGTTCGTGAGCGAGTTTTGGCCGCGCGGGCTATCCAGAGTATGAGATATTCCGAAGTGAAAGGGGCTAAAACGAATGCCGACATAAAAGGATCGATGTTGCGAGAAGCTTGTCGAATCAGCGAAAAATGCGCTAAGGAGATGGAAGGTATTATCGAAAGAATGAATTTGTCGGCGAGGTCGTATGATCGAATCCTCAGAGTCGCGAGAACCATCGCCGACCTTAAGGCCCAAAGCGATGTGAAATCGGATGACATTAAAGAGGCAGCGATGTACCGCGAACTCGATAGAAACGAGAATTCTTTCTGGATGTAATGATGTAAGGAAAGGAGAGTGTGATATGCGTGATACTATGAATAATGATAATGTCATTAAGTTTCGACCTTCGCTTGCGTTTTATCATCCGAATCCCAGAGGAAGAGGAAGCGCGGTCAAGATGGAGCTTTATCCTGCGAAGGTGAATTCCGACGGATATATATTATTGGTCGGGGCCAATCAATCGACGGATGAGTATAAATTCGATTGGAAAGAGGCGATATGCGTAAGACTCGGAATAAATGATTTAAGTGAGATGCTTCGGATATTAAGAGATGACGACGGAATCGTAACCGACATGGCCGTATATCATAAGTTTCGCACTCAAATGACTCGAATATCACTCAAAAGACTTAAATTCCCCTCTGAGGGATTTGCGCTGGAGTTAGTGCAAAACTCCTCGGGACAGGAAAGAGCGGTGCGCATTATCTTCTCGCTCACGGAAGCGTGCGGAATCGAAGCTTCGATTGCGGGTGCGCTCGTATATGTGAGCTTCGGCAATCCGGAGACGTTGTAAATGAACAATATTGGGGTAGATCATGGAAATTGGGGCGAGTCGGTCGCCGTAAGTTATCTTAGAAAGATAAAATACGAGATATTGGAGCGCAATGCGCGTCCGGTCTCCTCGGATAAACGGTTGGAACTCGATATTGTGGCCGTCGATAAAGTTTCGCGGACTTTGGTGTTCGTCGAGGTTAAACAACACAAATCGAGAGGGATCGTTTCCATTTCCAGACTTAAAAGTGTGGATAAGCGAAAGCGTAAGAACATAAAAGCCGCCGCGAATTATTGGCGGCTTATCAATAAGCGGTTGGGAGGGTGCCGATTTGATGTGATTCAGATTTTCGGAACTCCGGAAGTCGGAATCGAAGAGATTATCCACACCAAGGATGTTCGTTTGTTCGGAGAAAAGGATCGCCACGTAAACTGGAGCTAGTTATCCCG
>JAKSOZ010000042.1 GCA_024405265.1 Kiritimatiellia bacterium
ACGCCCTGGCCCTTCTCATCGAACTGATTGACGGCCTTGATCTTGCGGCAGATTTCCTTGATGTTTTCAGGCGCGCCTTCCTTCGCGATGACCTTATCGACGAGTTCCATCGCGTAAGCGTAGAGCTTATCGGCCGAAACGCGCATACCGAGACCGAACTGAGCGTTGTCTTCGAAGAGCGAGTTCGACCACGCGGGGCCCTTGCCGTCGGCACGCTTACAGTAAGGCGTCGTAGGGAGATTGCCGCCGTAAATCGACGAACAACCGGTCGCGTTGGCGATTAAAAGACGATCACCGCAAATCTGAGTCAAGAGCTTCACATACGGCGTTTCACCGCAGCCCGAACACGCGCCCGAGAACTCGAACAAGGGTCTCTTAAGCTGGCTATCGACGAGCTGCTTCGTGTCGAGCTTCGCGGAATCGACTTCGGGGAGCGAGAGGAAGAAGTCCCAATTCTTCTTTTCGCTTTCACGAAGCGGAAGTTGCGGAACCATCTTAAGCGCGGGCTTTTCGCGCTTCGCCATGGGGCACTGCTTGACGCAGAGCTGGCAGCCCATGCAGTCTTCAGGAGCGCACTGGACGGAGACCTTCTCGCCGAAACCTTTCATCTTCGGCGTTTTCGCGTCGGCGGACTTGAAGCTTTCGGGAGCGCCTTCGAGCTTCGAAGCGGGATACGCCTTCATACGAATCGCCGCGTGAGGACAGATGATCGAGCACTGACCGCACTGAATACAAACCTCGGGGTCCCACTCCGGGATGAACTGGGCGACGTTGCGCTTTTCGAACTGAGTCGTCGCGGTCGGCCAAGTACCGTCGTCCGGGATCGCCGAAACGGGAAGCTCGTTACCCTTCTGAGCGATCATCTTCGCGGTGACGTTCTTGACGAAGTCAGGAGCGGAGGCGCTGACCGTGTCGGGCTTTTTGAGCTTACCGGCAGGAAGCGAAGGATAGTGAACTTCTTCGATCGCGCTCGCAGCCGCGTCGATACATTTCCAGTTCTTTTCGACGACGTCCATGCCCTTCTTTTCGTAGCTCTTTTTCGCGTACGCTTTGAGCTTCGCGATGGCTTCTTCTTCGGGGAGGATGCCGGAAATCTTGAAGAAAGCGGTCTGAAGGACGGTGTTGGTGCGATTCCCCATTCCCGTCTCGAGCGCGATCTTCGAAGCGTCGATTACATAGAACTTAAGTTCCTTCTTGATAATCGTCTCTTCGACTTCGTCGGGCATGTGATCCCAGATTTCCGCCGCGCTGTAGGGAGAAGCGAGGAGGAAGGTCGAGCCCTTCTTCGCGGCCTTGAGAATGTCATACTTTTCAAGATACGGGAAGCAGTGGCAAGCCGTGAAGTCGGCCTGATTGCAGAAATACGGGGAGCGAATCACATCCGAACCGAAGCGAAGGTGGGAAATCGTAAGTCCCCCCGACTTCTTCGAATCGTATTCGAAATAACCCTGCGCGTAGTTGTCGGTGTAAGTGCCGATGATCTTGATCGAGTTCTTGTTCGCGCCGACCGTACCGTCCGCGCCAAGCCCCCAGAACATGCACTCCTTACGATCGCCCGTCGGAACGACGAAGCTCTCGTCTCCGAGGAGATACCTACCCGTCACATCGTCGACAATACCCGCGGCGAAGTGATCGACGGGCTCCGCCTTAAGCATGTTGTCGTAAATCGCCTTGCAAAGCTGCGGCGTGAAATCCTTCGAGCCGAGACCATAGCGACCGGCGAGAATCTTGACCTGCTTTCCTTGAAGCGCCGCGCAAACGTCGAGATACAAGGGATCTCCGATAGCGCCCGGCTCTTTCGTGCGATCGAGAACCGTAATCGACTTGACGGTAGAGGGAATCGCCGAAACGAAATCCTTAACCGAGAAAGGACGGAAGAGACGCACCTTGATAAGACCGACCTTCTTACCCGCCTTGACGAGCGCATCGACCGTCTCATGCAAGGTATCGCACCCTGAGCCCATCGCAATCGTGATATACTCCGCATCCGGCGCGCCGACATAGTCGTAGAGGTGATACGCTCTTCCCGTCTTTTCGGCGAGCATATCCATATACTTCTGAACAATCGCGGGCGTCGCTTCGTAGTACTTATTCGAGGTTTCGCGGCCTTGGAAGTTGACGTCGGGGTTCTGAGCCGTGCCGCGCATCATCGGATGCTCGGGATCGAGCGCACGAGCGCGGAAGTCGGCGACGAAATCGTCGTTGATCATTTCGCGAATCGTCGAAGTCGGAATTTCCTCGATCTTCTGAACTTCGTGCGAGGTTCTGAAGCCGTCGAAGAAATGGAGGAACGGAACCTTCGCTTCCAAAGTCGAAGCGTGAGAAACGAGCGCGAGATCATGGACTTCCTGAACCGAAGAAGAGCAAAGCATCGCGAAGCCCGTCTGACGGCAGGCCATCACGTCGCCCTGATCGCCGAAAATGCAAAGCCCCTGGCAAGCGAGCGAGCGCGCCGAAACGTGGAAGACCGTGGGAACGAGTTCGCCCGCGATCTTGTACATGTTAGGGATCATGAGTAGAAGGCCTTGCGAAGCCGTGAAGGTCGTCGTCAAGGATCCCGTCGTGAGCGCCCCGTGAACCGCGCCAGCCGCGCCGCCTTCGGACTCCATTTCGACGATAGAGGGAACCGAACCCCAGATATTCGTCTTGAGCTGGCTCGCCATTTCGTCGCAAGTTTCCGCCATCGGGGACGAGGGCGTGATCGGATAAATCGCCGCGACTTCACTGCAAGCGAAAGCGATTTTCGCTGCCGCGGTATTGCCGTCAATCATGATTTTTTCTGCCATAACAAAAGCTCCTTATCTGATGATAAATCAAAGATACTTGATAATCGCCGCGATTACCGCAGGAGCGATCAATAACGAGTCGAGCATATCAAGTACGCCGCCCATTCCATTGGTGAATTTCATGGTCGAGGAGTCTTTTACTCCGACCCAACGCTTGAATTTGGACTCGACGAGATCTCCGAGCGTACCGACAAGCGCCGCCACAACACCAAGAATCAAAGACTTGCCGACGCCGAAGTGAGTGATCGGCATGAAAGCCGAGGAGATCACGCACGAAGCGAAAACGGAACCGAAAAGGCCTTCCCAACTCTTATTCGGGGAAATCGTAGGACAAAGCTTGTGGTTACCGCCCTTCATAAGCTTCGCCGAGGACATTCCGAACGCGAAGCCACCCATATCGGAGATCTTGATGATCGCGATGACGTAGAGCATGATAAGATTCCCATAAACCGCGGCGATTACGGGTAGCGCCGACAGAAGCGCCAAAATCGCCACCGCGCCGACCAGCACCCAAAACGTATACGCGGCGCTTTTAGGAGCGATCTTTCGCTTCAACAGCTGCCCGTATTCGACAATCGCGAGCGTCGCGAGTACCGCCACGACCGGCGAAATCGCCGCCGGAGGAGCATATACGATCGCAGTTACGACGACGGCCGCTACGAAAAGCGCGGTTATGATACGTTTCAAGATCGGATTCATTTAAGTCTTCCTCCCATTCTTCTTTCTCTTTTCGAAAACGATTCCAGCGCCTTGTCGAACTCCTCCTTATCGAAGTCCGGCCAAAGCTTATCGGTAAAATAAAACTCGCTGTACGCAGCCTGCCACATCAAGAAGTTCGAAAGCCGAAGTTCTCCTGAGGTGCGGATAATTAGATCGGGATCGGGAATTCCGGCAGTGTCGAGGCACTCGGCGAATTCTTCCTCCGTCGAACCTTTGAACTTCATAGCGGCGCGAACGATCTCATCACGAGAACCGTATGAAAGCGCCACGACGAGCGTAAACGCTCCGCCCTTCGTCTTTTCTTCGAGTTCGGCGATCTCCTTCTGAAGCTTCTCCGAGAGGTCGGTTCTTCGTCCGATAACACGGAAGCGAACGCCATTCTCCAGGAGCTCCTTTTCCTTCGACTTGATGAAGGTAGATAAAAGCGTCATGAGCCCCGAAACTTCCTCTTCGGAACGCTTCCAGTTTTCGGTTGAAAACGCGTAGACGGTAAGATATTTTATCCCGGCGTCCTTGCAATAATGCATCACCCTGTCAAGCGCCTGAGCACCCGCGCGATGTCCGAAAATACGCGGTTTCAGACGAGAAGTCGCCCACCGTCCGTTTCCATCCATTATTACCGCTAAATGTTCCATGCGGCAATTATACCAAATTTCGCAAGAAAATAATAGGGCAAATAACGAAATCGGCCATTAAATCGAAGCGATACGATTGCCGGGAAGAAACTTGACTCTCCCCTTCATCCGAAGCTCGATCGCCAGCGAATTCACCTTCGCGGCGCTAAGTCCGCTCCTATCCACGAGCTTCTCCATCGAAACGCCCGAATCGTCCAGACAACGCATGATAAGCGACTCTTCCAGAGAATAAGGCGGAAGTTCGATTTTTTCTTTCGAAGAGTCTTCGGTTATCGTCTTTCGCGGCAAAAGTTCGCTCATCGCCTCCATGACGTCATCAAGCCCGGTAACGAGCGTCGCTCCTTCACGAATGAGCTTATTACATCCGCGACTGAGCTTATCGGTAGCGCGCCCCGGGAACGCCATAACCGTTCGACCGATTTCTGCGGCGAAGTTACAGGTTATCATCGTGCCGCTCTTGATCGGACATTCGACCGCTATCGTTCCTTCGGAAAGCGCCGCGATAATTTCATTACGGATCGGAAACGTTTCCTTATCCGGATAACGTCCGAAAGGAAACTGGCTTACTACCGCGCCGCCGGACTTGACGATATCACGCGCCAAGTCGCGATTTTCCTCAGGATAAAACCGATCCAGCGCCGAGCCCAAGACTCCAACGGTAATGCCGTTCGCCTCCAACGCTCCACGGTGAGATTCGGCGTCGACGCCGAGCGCCAAGCCCGAAACGATCGCCCATCCCGCTCCGACCAACTCGGAGGCGAGGGATCGAGCGGTCGTAAGACCGTATTGACTGGCGCGGCGAGTTCCGACCATCGCGAGCGAGCAATGCGAAAGCGCCGAGACGTCGCCTTTCACATATAGCGCCAGCGGATGCGAAGAGAGGTCCTTCAACCGCTTGGGATAAGCGTCGTCGGCCGGAGTCAAGATCGTCACCCCGTATTTCTCGGCTCGCTTCAGCTCCGCGACATAATCGACTTCCCCGCCCGAGCGCGCGACCTTATCGGGGTATCCGTACCAGGCGTTCACCACGCCTCCGAAGGTTTCCGAAAGCGTCGCCAACCTGACCGAACCGATATGGTCGATCATATTAAACGCGATATAAGCCTCTTTTTCCGTCATCGCGAATATTATATCATTTTCCCCCTTGCGCTCGCTACTGAAAATATGATATAATATCCCTCGTTAACTTGAAACGGCCCCATCGTCTATCGGCTAGGACATGAGCTTTTCATGCTTGTAAGAGGAGTTCGACTCTCCTTGGGGCTGCCAATAAGAAACGTGAGCTAAGAAGCCCGCGTTTTTCTTTTTATTCCTACCTTTTCGATTCAAGCTTGAATCTTATTTGCTTCTAAGCTTTCTAAGCCTAGCTTTAAGCTGCTCGATATCCTTCGCCGTGACCGGCTCCTTGAAGTATCCGTAATTGAGCACCCAGGCGGACGGATGACGGCGAATCACCGCTTCCAGATCCCACGCGACCTTCTGAGTCATCCCCCAAATATCACGCGCCTCCGAAGCGCTGTAAGATTTAACGACTTCACAACGGTAGGCTCCGTTTTTCAATGGACGCGACCAAGCGACCACAATCGGAGCTTTGGATTTCGCGGAGAAGAACGCGGGCGCGGCGGAAACCGGAATCGGACGATGGAAGAATTCGATCCACATACCACCCTTATCTACCGCAACGCGCTGATCAACCAAGAGTCCGAGCGATTTCCCGTCTTTAAGCCCCTGCATCAACGTTTTGAACGCGCCATCCGCCGGGACTATTTCCTGCCCGATCGAAGTGCGGGACTTCATCAAAAGCTCGGTCATCTTGCCCGTGCCGATCTTCTTGGCGACCGACATCATGCGGTGACCTTCGAGGAACGCGAGTTGAGAGAGAATCTCCCAGCATCCGATATGTCCGGAGACGGTTATCGCAGGCTTGTTTTCGGACAAGAACTTCTTTCCCGCTTCGCACATCTCTCCGTACTTCATCACGCGTTTCTTCGCGTTGAACGTCGTCCAAAACGCATGGCCAACCGTACGACACATATTACGATACGAGCGACGAATGATCTTTCGTTTCGCGCTATCCGAAAGCTTCTTCTCGCCCAAAATCGTATTCAGATTGTCTTCGGCGTAAAAGCGACCACGCTTATCGAAAAGGTAATAAACCCCTGACAAAAGGTCACAAACGAAGAACAGCACTTTTCGCGGCAAGAAAGAGAATACCATCAAAGCGAGCGCGATCCCTACCCAAATGAACGGGACGCGAATCTTACGGAACATGATTTTGAATTTTCTATTCATATCAAGAGCATTATATCAAATGAGTTAATCGAGTTCAACCTTACGACGAGCTTGTTTCTTCTCGGAATGAGCATGCTTATCCTCGAGCATCTTCTCGCGTTGACGGCGAGATCTCCGGCGTTTCTGTCGTCGAATCTTCTCTCGACGCTCTTGCGCGGCGGATTTGCGCTTTTGCTCTTTCTCAAGTATCAACTCCGCGAGCGCGCGGCGAGCTAACCATCGATTTATCTCTCGCGAGCGATTTTCGGCGACTCTAACTTGAAAGCCGCTCGGCTCATGATAAAGGCGCACTACGTTAGAGGTCTTATTCGTCTTTTGTCCGCCCGGGCCTCCGCCGAGAATGAAGCTCTCTTCGAGATCTTCCTCGAAGATCGAAGCTTCGGCCATCAAGGCCTTGATTTTATCGATTGTCTCAGGCGAGATCATTTCCAAAGTTCATGTCTGAAATCACATTCCACCTGCTCGTTCGAAATGAAGCGAATGCCCTTCCACCCGGCTCTACGCGCGCCGACGATGTTAGTTAGCACATCATCGATAAACAGAAGCTCTCCCGCTTCGAGTCCGATGCGTTCGCAGAGTAGATCGTATATCTCACGATTAGGCTTATACATATGCTCTTCGCCGGAGATTACCATCGCGTCCGCGAGCGCGATAAAATCCGCGAAATGCTCTTTGAAAAGCGGCGCGAAATCGGGAGCCATATTGGTAAGAATCCCGATTTTATACCCTTCGCCCTTCAGCGACTTCATCCATTCGAGCGTACGTTCATTACGATAAAGCCAACTCGCACGATCGGCCTCCAAAATCGCGCTGAAACTTTCTTCGCTTAGAGCGATCGAATTATCGGCGAATATCTTCTCGTACATTTCCTTAAGACTGATGAAGCCTCCGTCATACTGAAGGCGATACTTCAGAAACCCGAGACGAATAAGCTCGAAATCGATATTGAGCTCTTCACACTTCGCCATCACCCGCTGGGGCATCGTCGAAGTCGTCATAACCCCGCCGAAATCGAATACGATCGCTTTCATTTTCTTTCTCCCGAAGCCATTTTATTCAAGAGTTCCAGCGCGAAAGCGATCGCCGCTTCGCGCACTTCTTCGCGCGAGCCCTCGAAGCGTCGCTCGACGCTTCTCACGCCGTACGAGTCGGCATAACCGAACCAAACGAGGCCGACCGGCTTAAGCGCCGTTCCGCCATCCGGGCCGGCGATACCGGTCAGGCTTACCGCTATATCCACATTCAACAGCTTACGCGCTCCTGACGCCATTTGCTCCGCCGTCTCTTTCGAAACCGCGCCAACGCTCTTGAGCGTCTCCGATCGTACGCCTAAAAGCGACTCCTTGACCTCGTTCGCGTAACTGACCACCGAACCTTTGAATACGGCGCTTGCTCCGGGGACGGCGGTAATCGCGTGCGCGACGCCTCCTCCGGTACAACTCTCGGCCGTCGCCACGCTCAAGCCTTTGGCGATCAGCGCTTCCACCAATTTCGACGCAGTCAGATAATGAGCCATTTAACGCACCCCTTCAATATGAGCTTCGCCCGCGTAGATTCTTTTCCCGCCGACCAAGAGCGATCCGTCTTCGGCGATACCTTCGCAGACTCCTTCGATCGGTTCGGAGTCATCATCCGTTTGACGAACGGAAACGGTTTTGCCGCGTAAGTAATCACGCTTCGCGATTATCGCGCGAAGATGCTCATCGAAACCGCGAATCAGCCAGGCTTGATAAAACGAAGATAGCGACGCCAAGATCGCGTCTCTGATTTCTATCACGCTCTGTCTTTCGCCCAAGATTTCCTCGAGCGACGTGGAGCGATCCTTCAACGCTATCGGATACGCGTTCACGTTAAGTCCGATTCCGATTATCACATTATCACCGCGGCGTTCACAGAGAACTCCCGCGAGCTTCTTGTTCTTATACCAAACGTCGTTCGGCCACTTGAGCGAAGAATCGACCTTGAGCGCTTCGGCGATCGCGGCCCCGGCCACCAGCGGCAGCGTGGCCACTTTCTCCGGCGAGGCTTCTTCGAGCGCGACGACTGCCGACATCATCAAATTCTCACCCTTGACCGATTCCCACTTATGGTCGAGCCTCCCTCGACCGGCCGATTGATAATCGGCGGTAAAGACATCTCCGCTCTTACCGGCGAGCGCGTCAAGATTCGTCGACACGCTCTCCTTCTTATGATGGATCTTCCATTTGATCATCGTTCGAGCTTTACGGGGCCTTCTCTAAGGACCTTGACTTTACCGCCCTTCACCTCCCATACGCTTGAAGCGGTTCCCGGCAAGTCATCCCAAATCGGATACGAAGCGATCTTCCATTCGATGCCGAGTTTCGCGGCCTCGACCGTAGTGGTCGCCGGCGGTTGTCCCGAGAAATTCGCGCTCGTCACGCGCAGCGCTCCGCCGAAACGTCTCAGGAGTTCGCGCAAAAGCTTGCTGTCGGGGACTCTGACGCCCTCGCCCTTCGCGACGATCGTAAGCGCGCCCGGCCAATATTTCTCGCCGATCTTCGCGGCGGCCTTGCCGATATATCTCGCGGCGACTTCGGCATCCGCACATAAGAGCGCGATTTTCTTCTTCTCGTCACGTCCTTTAAGCGCATAGATCTTTTCTATCGCTTCGGGGTGATCGGGGTGCGCGGCGAGACCATAGACCGTATCGGTCGGAATCAGCATGACGTCTCCACCCTCCATGAGCGCCGTCATTTCCTTCAACACCTTGTACGAATTAAGCCCGCGATTACGCAACTTGCAGCTCGGACACTCGCCGCAGCCTTCGCCGGGAATTCCGTTATAGCAAGTAAGCGTATTCTTCTCGATAAGGCTCATTATTCCGAGCTTATCCGCTATCGCCCACTCGTCCATCTTCGACATGTGCATGAACGGAGTAACGATTCTAATCTCGTAATCAAGCGCCAGACAAATCGCCTTTTCCTGAGCTTTGATAAACTCCTCGCGGCAATCGGGATAGCCGGAATAATCCGCCTCGCTCACACCGGTATAAAGCACATGCGCGCCTAAGCTCTTCGCCCAAACCGCCGCGCTCATAAGGAAAATCGCATTGCGCCCTTCGACTACGGTCGAGGGGCACTTTTCGCCCGCTCTCTTTTCGATCTTCCGCTTCTTGTCCATCAAAGCGTTGGTCGTCAGCTGCTTGTAGAAATCGAGCTTCACGACGTTATGCGTTTTCACTTTGAAATGACGAACGAGCTTCTTCGCGTATTTTGTTTCGAGCGCGTGACGCTGCCCGTATTCGAAAGTGATCGCGGCGACTTCGTCGGCGCCGTATTCTTTAACCGCCAGCGCCAAACAAGTGGCGCTATCTTGCCCGCCTGAAAGTACGACTACTGCCTTCATAGTATACTCGCTCCTCCGTCTACCGGGATGATATGTCCCGTAATCGATTCGGTATTCAAAAGAAATTCAACCGCCTCCGCCACGTCTTCCGACGTCGCGCGACGTTTAAGCACTCGTTTCGGAGCTTTCAAATGCTCACCCTCCGGAAGCGAAATCGGGCCCGGCGCCACGCCGTTAACCCGAATATTAGGATGAGCCTTCGCCTGATCGATCGTCTTGAGCATCAACGCGAGCTTCGTATAACCGTAATCGTTCTTTTCCGCCGCGAGATCAAGCAGATTAACGACCGCTCCTCGCTCGCGGTACTTGGCCATTACTTCCGTTAAGAACGTCGGCGCCGTCAAATTGACCATGACGAGCGCATCCTTATCGCCGATGAGAAGCCCGGCGTTATTGACTATCGCGTCGATCTCTTTGATCGGTAAATCGTTCGCGAACTGAAGGAACGCTTTTTTATCGGTGAAATCCACGATATAGTCCGCCCCCGAATCGGCGCGATGGGACACGCTCAAGACTTTCCACCCGTGTTCGCGCAAGCGCGAAGATATCGCCTTACCGATTCCGATGGTTCCGCCGGTAACCAAAACGGTCTTCATTTCCTCAAGAGTCCTTTCGCTTCCAAAACTCGCTTCGCCTGACGAGCAACGGCATCCGAAGGGTCGACGATCTCCGCTCGTCCTGCGGCGATTTTCTCCATCAAAGGTTTCAGATGCGGGAAATGAGTACATCCGAGCACGATATGATCGGCTCCGGCCGCGAGCAACGGTTCAAGGCGCTTACGAACGGCCGCCTCCGCTTTCTTACCGCCCGTTTCTCCTCTTTCGACCATAAGCACGAATTCATCCGCCACGACCGTCAAGACGACGACGTTCTTCGCGAAGCGCGCGCTCGTTTCCTTGTAAAGCCGTCCATTGAAGGTCCCCTCGGTCGCTAGGACGGCGACGACGCCTGACTTGGATTTCAGCGCAGCCGGTTTTACCGCCGGCTCCAACCCGACGAACGGGACTTCAGGGTATTTCGCGCGTAAATAATCGATCGCGGCGGCTGTCGCGGTATTGCACGCCACCACGATCATTTTCGCTCCCGCTTTCAGGAGCTTTTCGGTATTCGCTTCGGAGAGCTTGATGATCTCCTCGGCGCTTTTATTCCCGTAGGGACAATGAGCCGAGTCGGCGATATAAATCGTCGACTCGCTCGGGCACATTCTTTTGAACGCGGTCTCAATGCATCTTCCACCGATGCCGCTGTCAAAGAAACCTACAGGTTTTTCGGACAATCGCTTTTGTCTCAGTGATTCGTCGCGTACAGCGGACCGAAGTTCTTGCAAGCGCGATAGTCGGCACCCGTAGGATCGTCGGACGCGCCGAAGAGACCCCAGCAGTGAGGCTGGAAGACCTGTTCTTCGGGAACGTTGTGCATCGCGACGGGGATGCGGAGCATCGAAGCGAGCGTGATGAGGTCCGCGCCGATGTGACCGTAGGCAATAGCGCCGTGGTTCGCGGCCCAAGCGTTCATGACCGAGTAGACGTCCTTGAAGAAGCCCTTACCGGTCAAACGAGGCGTGAACCAAGTGCAAGGCCATTCGGGATTCGTGCGCTCCATAAGCGTCTTGTTCTGGGCCTTATCGAGCTCGACCGACCAACCTTCGGCGATCTGAAGAACAGGACCCTGACCCTTGACGGTCGAGATACGAATCATCGTGAGCGGCATGCCCTTCGGGGTCAAGAACGAGCTCGAGAAACCGCCGCCGCGGAAATATTCGACGCCCGCCGGGACCCACTCGGTCGCCTTCATCGTCGCGTCGATATCTTTCTGGGTGACTTCCCACCAGTTCTTGAAGACCGGCTTACCCTTCTCCTTCATCGCGCCCGCCGCGTCGAGGCAGCAAGAACCCGAGTTGAGGAGGTGGATGATACCCTCTTTAGCGTCCTTAGGAAGACCCTTACCCGTAGCGCGCTTGACGGCCGCGTCGGACCAGTAGGTACGAACGTCGGCGAACATCGCGGCCTTGTTCGTGAGGAGCCAAAGCATAAGCATGCAGACGCCGTTGAGGATGTCGTTTTCGGTCGCCATGACCATCGGCATCTTCTTGCCGTTCCAGTCGAACGAGGAGTTGC
>JAKSOZ010000043.1 GCA_024405265.1 Kiritimatiellia bacterium
CGACTTCCGAATCGTCCGAACCGCATCTCGTCTTTCAGCCTCGCTCAACGCTCAACCTCGCGTCACTAGCCTCACCCAACTCATTCGTGCGTTTCTTTTGCCGCGTTGCGGCTATTCGCTCCTTCCGCGCTTCTCCTGAACGGAGTAGCTTAGTGGCGGATTTCTTTCTACACCTACATCCTACACCTACACCTATTCCCTACACCTTCCGCCGTCAGGCGGTCCAGGCTGGAGGGGGACGGAGCAGCGAGTACAGTTACTCACCGCTACCGTCCCCCGGAAGCCTCACAAGTCGAACTTCACGCGGGCGGAAGTCGAGCCGAGGCGAGCGTCAGCCTGATAGCCGGCGGAAGCCTTCAGCGCGGTCTCATTCGCCGCGGCGAAGTGGATGTAGTGAATCGCGTTCGCACCCTTGAGAACGTCGGTAAGGACGTTGTCGACGGAAGCGAACTTCGCGTTCACGAGATTCGCCGCGTTCATGAGCGCACTTGCGCGAAGGGTGGTGAGCTTTTCGCCGACGCCCTCGACTTCGAGGATGCGCTTCGCGTACTCGCTCGCGAAGGGCGAAGACGCGATCGGCGAGGAGAAAGCGATCTCGCTTACATCGTCCGAGATGCGCAGCGTGTATTCGCCCGGAAGCTCGTACTTGTGCGAGAGCTGCGATAAGCTCGTCACCTCTTCGACGTAGCCGTCGCCCCAGTCGATCGTCGCCAAAGTCGACCCCTCGGCGAGTGCACCGCCGTAAATTCCGACGGTATCTTCACCTTCACCTCCAACCTTCACCTTGACCTTCACGCCCTCCGTCATCGGATAAGGGACGTATTTGAACGGGACTTTCTCTTTCGTGATCGTCTCGCCCTTACTGGTCACGGCTAAAGTGACGGTCTTCTCGTTCACACCGAAAGGCGCCTTCGCGCGAATGTAATTCGCTTTCCAGCTCGTGACTTCCGCCTCGGCACGATGACCGCGCGCGAAGGCGAACTCGACGACCGGCTTGATTTCGCTATCGATGTTGAGCGTGTTGACCTGGAAGAGACTATCGCTCGTCACGAAGCGATCGTGCGAGTTTTCTCCCCAGACCGTGTTGATCGAAAACGCCGCGGAATCTTTCGAGAGCTTCGCCTTGATCGTCGCAATCGCCGCCGCGAGGTCACGAGAAGGATACGCCGCGATATAGACGGCATTCGCTTCGCGAGTAGGCGCGTCGGTCGTCGACGAGATCGAGCCGGCGATGCGCAACTCGAAGATGATGTAGCCCGTATCGATATACGTATAGCCTTCCGCGGCGATTTGCGCGAGGACTTCCATGCGAATATCGTTTTCGCGTCGCGTTTCTTCGAACGTGTGTCCGGTCTTGGCGGCGACCGCCGCGCAGAACGCGTCGAGATCGAGGCTGCCCTTCGGAGTGATCCTTAAGAGATACGGAGCCTTTTCCGCAGTGCCGGTAGCATTGCGATAAACCTCGGGCTCAATCTCAAGCTCTGCCGCTTCCATGGCGATCGCCTCGTAAGATACGGAAGAAATGCGAGAAAATTTATTACTCATGATGATTCCACCTTTCCTTACTTGACGATGATGTTACGCACGAGGCGAGTGATTCCGAGATCGTTCTTATCTCCGCCGTCGCGAGTGGCGATGACGAGACGATACGGTCCCGCTTCGGGAAGCTGAGCGAACGAGAATTCGGCGAGGTTGGTGTCGTTCTTCGTGATCGTCGCTTTGTCGGTCACGGCGACGCCTTCGAGATCCTCGAGCCACACCCCCTCGTCTTCATTGGACGCAGTGAGCTTAAGACCGACGCCGGTAGCGGTGCAAGTGCCCGTGCCTTCGATCGTGTTGAGCGAAGTCGAGCCGTCGTACTGAACGGTGTAGAGAATCGCCTCGATCGTTTCCGTGACATTGACCGCTACGAAGTCGCCTACGGCGTCTTTAAGTTCGCCGACGACGAGAATGCTGGCGATCACGGGGTTCTTCTCCGGGGAGAGTTCCGCCGCGGGATTGGTGATCGATCCGCCGACCGAGAGGAAGCCGCGCATCGTACCGGTGTTGACCGCATTGTTCGTCGCGAGCGCCGCCGAGAAGGTCTGGCCGTGGATGTCGTTGATGTACCTCGCGTCGGCTTTGGTCTTGCCGAGTGCTTGGGCGAAGCGGTCGATGAACTCGGCCGGCTTCATGGGCTTTTTGGTCTTCGGGAAGAGCTGGAAGCATTGCTTGCCGCCCTTCTTGAAGGTTGTAGGAACCGACTTTACTTCGATTTCCTTCATTGTTCTTTCCTTTCTTTTTTGGGGACAGACCCCGTTTTTCTTTGGGGACTGTCCCCGTTTTTCTTTGGGGACTCGGCACTCGCTTTCGCTCGGCGGCTACGTCCCCGTTTTTCCCGTGAATTACTTGTTGTCGAGTACGACCCTCGCTTCACGGGAAGAGCGAGGGATACTCGTTAGAGGGTATACCCCTCTCTTGTCAGAGGGTATAACCCTCTCGACGTTTAAGGTATACCCCTCTTGATTGAGAGGGTAGTACCCTCTCGCATGAGAGGGGTATACCCTAAATCAAGTTGGTCAAACGCAGCCGCCCATGAGGACGCCGGTCACCGCGCCGATGAGCGCGGCGATCGCTGGTTTGATCTGGGGCTTGATTACGTCCCAAATCGCCGCGAGAATATCACTTAAGTTCATGATCATTCTCCTGCCGTTGCGACAGCCTTGACCTCCTCGAAGGTGACGAAGACGCGGCGCTTCCCGCCCGAATACGTCGTTTCGCGGTAGTTCTTGATCGCCATGTTCTGAATCGACGCGGCGAGCTTATCGTCGACCATAACCTGTATCGTGGTTTTACTTTCCATCGTTTAGTTCCTTTCTTTGGGGCCTGTCCCCGTTTGAGAAGGCTTCATTGCCCTCCACTATATGTCACCGTGTGTCGGAATTTTTTCTTACTTTTTTCATTTCACCCCTGATTTTATTGAGTGATATCGATGTCGAAAGTGTCCACCCTCACGCGCGCTTTGCGCGCCTACGCTCGCGCGCGGGAAAACCAGTAAATACTTAATATAAAAATATATCCCATATCCAAAATCATACCCATATCGGCTCTATACGCTTCCAAATCCAAAAGTCCTTTCCTGCGTGCGCGCACGCGCGCGTTTATGTGCGGCTGGGAGATCCTCGCTTTTTCCAACACTCGGTGACATATAGTGGAGAAAGCTGAAATCAACGAAAGGAACTCGAAATGACAAGCTATGAATATTTCGCCGCGCCCGAGCATACGCTCTCGGACCTCGCCGCGTTCGCCTGCGGCGATAATACCCTCGTCGCGTTCAATATCCACCGAAAGAAGATGACGCGCATTCTCGAACTGACGGGTTGGAATGACCGCCTTATCAGAGAAGAACTCTTCGCTTTCAAGAAGTCTCAGCGCGGCGATCATAAACTCCGCTCGGCCGCTTCCGCGCTTACCGCTCGCTTTAACCGAATCATCGAATCGCTAGAGAAGGGGCTAAAAGTATGAGAAAGATCGTATATCGCGGCGAAATCGAGGGTAATGCCGCTAAACCCAAGTACGAATATTGTCAGCGAGTGAAGTTGCCGCTCGGTTTCAAGGAATACCTGCGCTTAAAGATAATGGAAGTACGCGAACGCCGCGCCCGTAAACGACTTAAACGCTATCTCGAAAGTATCGAAGGACAGGAGGGGGAAGAGTATTACAACGCAAGAACGGTAGCTGAGCGGCTTCTTTCCACTTCCAAGGGCGATTTGCAGCTTATCTTCGCTTGGTGTCGGTCGGTGAACGTCATGAGCGTCGCCAAAACCTTCGGCTGCTCCCGCGACAAAGTCTACGCCGCCCTCGCACGATTATCGGCAAGATTGACAACTATCGGCGAAAAATGATAAAATCTTAGTGTTATTCGTTGTGGGGTAGTGTGCCCTGAAACGATGAGGAGTATGAAAATATGGCGACATCAAGCATAACTGCGAACTTTGAGATAAGCGGTCGACAGGCGGCGCAAGCGTTTGTTGATGGGCTTTGGAAGGCGTATCGCATGAAGCAGCCGCGCCGTCCCAAGGGGCTTGTCGCTCAGTCGCTGACCGATCCTAAAGAGATTCGGGATTTCTTTGCTGCGAAAGGAAAGCTCGTTCACGCATGAACGGCCGCAATTTTACCATTTCCACCTTAACCAAAATACCCTATTGCGCTATGCTGTAGAAATATGGTACAATATAAACGTTCTTGATAAGGGAACAAGGATTTTGGCAGAGGCGAAAGCCCGAGCCACCCTACAGGCGGGGATAGTTCCCCGCCATATTTTTTGCAATGAGAGATGGCCTAATAAATGAACTGAGTGTGTTTGTAGATGAGTCGGGAAGCTTCGATTCGTCCATTGAGCCGTCTCGTTTCTATATCGTGACATTGGTTTTGCACGATCAACTAGATGATATTCATGGCGAGGTTGCAGAGCTGGAGTCACAATTGGGATATCTTGGCTACCCCGATACGTGCGTTCATACCGGTCCATTGTTCAGACGCGAAGAGAATTTCAGAGAACTCGACATTGAGCAACGCAGAAAGATCCTCGGCAGAATGCTCGCTTTTACGCGTAAATTGCCGATCAAGTTCATCTCGCTGGTTGTGGATAAGAAACGATTTGAAACGCCCAACGCAATTGCTGACGAACTCTTACGTCAACTGGAAGATGTTCTGCGAGTTGATAGTACTCCCCTCAATCGGGCGAAGTCGATAAAGATTTACTATGATAATGGTCAAGATCAGGTTAAAACCATTCTCAAAGAGGGGCTAAAGCATTTACCTACGATGTTTAAGCCGGATGTATCTCCGGAGAAATATCGTTTATTTCAAGCGGCAGATTTGATTTGCTCCATTGAGCTCTTGCGCGTCAAGCACGATGCCGGGATTGAGCTCAATAAGAGCGAGGAATACTTCTTTGGTAAGTGGCGCGATTTGAAAAAGAAGTACATCGCTCCGATTTCTAGACTAGCGGTTTGAGTATCTAGGATTGGGATTACGCGAACCGCGGATTTTGCGGCTACCGCCGCGGCGCACGAATCGCTTTGGCATAGGAGAAGGCTACGCCTTACGGCTAACGAATAGCGAACCTGTTTCAAGCGTTGCTTGAAGGTCCGCTATTCGTCATCCGCATCCCGCAAGCGGGATTCTCCTATGCCAAATCGACACGAATAGCCGCCAGCGTGTTCGGAATATCCACGAATAATGTGGAATATTAGACTCGAATATGATATAATTACATCATGAATCAATTGCTCTACAAAGATGAAGTTTACGCTATTCAAGGTGCCATTATTGAAGTTCATAAGATAATGGGCAATGGGTGGCGCGAAGAAGTCTATCAACAGGCGCTTGAGATTGAGCTTGCCGAGCGAGGCATACCGTTCGATGCTAAACGAGAATTACCGATATTTTACAAGAATACGAAGCTCGAAAAGACCTATATTCCAGACATCATTTGCTATGATAAGATCATTCTTGAGTTGAAAGCGGTAGATAAGCTAACCATCGAGCATCAGGCCCAGCTATTCAACTATATGCGAATGACTAAATCAAAGCTCGGACTACTAGTAAATTTCGGCGCCTATCCTAAGGCGACTATTGAACGATTCGTCTTGTAACTCATTCGTGTATATTCGAGAGGCGCTGTCAGCATTCGTGTAGATTAAAGCGGACTTGAAGACCTGACTTAAGGAAGGGCTCGAAGCGACTTGGCTTTGGCCATTCGAGCTAGATCGAAAGGGCGAAGGCAAGTCGATTCGAGACTGCGCCAGCAGTTCAAGTCCGCTTTAATCTATTCGTGCACCGGCGCGGTAGCGCCTCTCCTCTACGCCGCCCTCTCGCGATTATCGAACGCTAGTTGCGCATACTTGCCAAAGCGATAGGAAATATGATATAATATTAACGATTATGAGTGACAAGGCAAAGTTTGATGAATGCGTGGATTGGTTTTACGCCAATCGCGATACCTTGTTGTCGAAGTATCTCGGCAAGTATGTCGTTTGCGCGGATGATAAGGTAATCGGCGCATGGAATGACTTCACGCTCGCTGCGGCCAATGCCGTTGATATGGGCTATCAGCCGGGTACCTTTGCCGTTCAGAAGTGCGTTCCGGAAGCCGACGAGGCGATTTACTTCCATACTCCTCGAGTCGACTTCTCGAGGACGGGAATGCTTGTATGAATAAGATCGAGCCTGTCGTTTGCGAATTTAACGGGCTTGTTCACGAAATCAAGTCATCGCTCGTTGTCGCACCTTCTAGTGTAATCGGTAAGCCCGGTTCAACGCCTGTAATGTGCACGGCGATTTGGGATACAGGTGCCGCGTTTACGGTGATTTCTTCCGAAGTCGTGAAGCAGCTTAATCTTCCGGCGCTTGGCAAGAAGGCGGTTCACACGGCTAATGGAATCTATCATGCCAACGTTTATTCGGTAGATGTGATGTTGCCGAATAAGTTGGTTGTCTCCGGCGTCGAGGTGACTGATTCCGATCTCAAACTTTGTGATGCGTTGATTGGCATGGACATTATCGCTTTAGGCGATATGAAGATTTCAAACAAGATCAATACTAAATTCGTCTTCCGCATTCCTGCCGAAGGCGATCAGCCGATGTGAGGTGTGGAACATGACTTATAACTTGCCATACCCCCCCCCTCGAAGCTTAAAAACATTAACTTATCTCGATTAGGCGAGCGATGGAGACAAATCTAGTCTCCGTTGCTCGTTTGCCATTTTGTCTTTTTGACTTAAAAAAGAAAGAAGGAAAGAAATGAAGAAAATAATCATGATGCTACTGGGCATCGCTTTCGCGGGTGCCGCTTGGGCGGCATACGGTGACATCTACTCGATCATTCCGCTTAGCGAGGGCGGAAAGGGCTATATGACGGGCGAGAAGGTTCAGTTCCGGGTGCGACTCGTAGCGCGCAACTACAATACGCCGAACCCGACCGCGTATCAGCTTGTGTACACGGGTTCCGGCACAGAGGCAGAAGACAAGGTCTCGAATCCTCTTCAGCTGGGCATCGTCGTCTCGGGACAGTTGCGCGGTGCGACGATTACCGAGGTGAAGCCTGCGGCGATCAACGGCGATCAAACCGTCAACCCCTACACCGATCTTATCTGCGAATATGTCGTGCAGTCGAGCGATACCGCTTCGCTGATTACGCTCGCGCTCAACGGCTCGACCGAAAGCGCTCCGATCATCCCCGATAGCGTCGACGCGGTGAACGATTCCGGCTACTGTTTCATCAACGGCGACAAGTGGGATCTCCGCATTGAAGGCCAGACCACGAGCGCCAGCCTGCGTTTTGTCTCATCCTCAACCGCGAAAAACGCCAAGGGGTTCTGGGATCAGCTTGGTGCGACCGTTCTCGACAAAGGCCTCGCGAAGGACTATTTTGTCGACTACAATCTCGCGCAGGCAAATTTCCTTGTAAATAGTCAGGGGCCGTTTATCGTTAGTCCCTTGGAGGGTGAATTTCTCGGTTTTGTCTCGGCACTCGATGGTTTTAAGTTGCCGCTGCTGTTGGGCGCGAGTGATGCAGCCCTCACTAATAGCGCCGGTTTCGCCGTTAAAGTTACCAGTGGCAAGAATACGCTTTACGATAAGCCGGATATCCTCTTCCGGAAAGGCGGATCGACCGACCTTGAAATCAACGAGGGCTATAAGTACGATCCGGATAACATCTATCGGACGGCGACGATCACCGTGAAGACGCCCGATGGGCGTGTCACGACTGGCACCTTCACCTTCGCCGTGCTTCCTGATGGCGGTGTGCTAGTTCATGACCTCGATGAAATCAATGCCGCCATCGGCAAGGCGGAAGAGGAGGAAAAGTATCCGCTAGTACTTGTGAAGGCGAATGTTATCGCGCTTGAGACCGGTGATTCGATCGCCCTGCCGACGCCTGATACGAATGTCAATGTATACTTTAGCAGCGTGAATCGCGACGAGGATCTCTTTGATATTTCCGCCATTGTTCCGACCTTCGGTTCTCCGTATGACGTCGTCACGAATTTTGCGGATAGCAATCTTGTGTATTTGGATCCGGAAAAGGAATGGTCTGATAGTGCCGATGATTGGGTTATTGTTGGCTATAATGCCACAAACGTTCTGACCACCGTTGAGCAACAGCTCGCCCAATTCATTAACACGAATGATGTTGCGAAGCTCGTCTTTGATGCGAAGCGGAAGGCGATTTCGCTTATCGGACGCGGCGAAAGTGAGGACTTTCCGTGGATTCTCGACGCGTCGACGAATGTGACCGCGTGGGTCGACGCGAACAAAAAGCTCGTCATCAATAACGGACTTCTCGCGAATTCCTACGACATCGATCTCGTCGCGATGACGAACATTTTCGCCAAGTGCAAATATACGGCTCCCGCCAATGCTCTCGTCAAGGTCGTAAACGGCAGCACGACGAACGCTGTAACGTCGGCCGGTTGGGTTGGCGCGAACGGGGCGTACGCGACGCTCGCAGATGCGATTGCGGCCGGCGAAGCGAAGGTTCTTCCCGGCTACGAAGTTTCCTATGACGCTAACGGCGCGACGGGTGTGATGACGAACAGCATTTTTGCCGTGAACAAGCAAGTGACGCTCAAGTCGAATGCGTTCACGGCGGTCGGTTATGACTTTGCGGGTTGGGCGACGAACGGTGTCGACGAGGTTGCCTACACCAATCAGCAGGTCGGTACGAACTTCGTCGCTGTTACGGAAAAGCTCGATTTGACGGCGAAGTGGACGCTCGATCCGGAGGGCGTGACGGAGGTGAGCTTCACGAACCTCACGAACACGATTGCGAAGACGGGTCTGCAGGCCTCTACGCTTCCGATCACGATCGACTTCACCTCGGATGTCGTGATTCCTGCGGGCGCGGAACTCTCGGCGTTCCCGTCCGGTACGGGCTTCAGCGGGATTCGGTATGTCCCCGAGGAGGAGGGCTACTCGACGCTTTCGGTGTCGAACGGCGTTCTTTACGCGAGCAAGGTCCGCGAAGAGGTGACGGTTGATGCGCTTCGTCTCATGCAACACGCGATGGGCGGCTCGATTGCGACCGGGAAGTTCCAGGGGCTGACGGAAGACGCAGCCGGGGAGACGATCGCGACCAATATCGTTATGTTTGTCGGTGATAACCACAAGGCCTACTTCAATGACGACGACAATGTCGATCAGATGATCGAGGCCGTGCTCGCGGCGGATCCGCGCCCGACGACCGTGAAGCTCTACGAAGTGAAGGGTGCGATGGTGACCTTCGAGGCGATGGGCGGTCTTATCGAGGCCGGCGTCGATCCGCTCGGCAACGCCTACGAAGGCGGCGTCGAGTCGGTTACGTATCTCTGCCTCCCAGATCCGGGCTACGAGCTCCCGACGGTCAGCCGCACGGACTATACGCTCATTGGCTGGTATGACGGCTGGACGAACGGCGTCAATGAGGTTACCAATAAGCAGGAAATCGTCAACTACTCCGAGCATTCGCTCTACGCGAAGTGGCAGTCGACGAAGATTCATCCGTCCGAAACGCCCGGTGAGAAGATCATCGAGACGAAGGAAGGGGAAGACGGTACGATCATTCGTCCGTCCGACACTTCCGCGCTTCCCGAAGAGTTGATTCTCCCCGAGACGGATACGGGCGCGGCGGAAGGTACTCCGCTTACGAAGATCGACGAGAAGGCGTACGCGGGTCTGCGTGGAATTACGAAGGTCGCGGTTCCGATTTACGTGAAGGAGATCGGCGCGCGCGCGTTCTACAACGAGAAGAACCTCGGCGAGGTCACGTTCGTGCAGCCGCGCGACTATGCGACGCTCGACAAGGTTCCGCTCAAGATCGGCGACTACGCGTTCTTCGGCTCGAAGCTCGAGTCGGTGACGATTCCCTCGACGACGTCCTCGATCGGTTCGGCGGCGTTCGCGAACTGTGCGAACCTCAAGGAGGTGACGATTCTCGGCGAACTGACGATCGAGGGCCAGTATCCGTTCCGTAACTGCGGCCGCTCGGAGGAGGATCCCCTCACGATTACGCTCTCGCCGCGCGCGGCTGCGGATCAGGATTTCATCAATAGTCTTACGAACGGCTGCAAGTACGTCGCCATCAACGAAAAATACGCGGGCGAGATTACGCTGACTGACTTTGTCCCCAATTCGCCTGAGGTTGGCAAGGTTGAGATCAACTTCACGTATTCGGCGAATGACGTCGACATCAACCGCGATACGGTGACGGCGGTCTTTGCCACGTCGCTTGACAAGGTGACGGCGAATGAGCCGATGATTCCTGAGGAAGTTCGCGCGAACGGCTCCAATTCGTACACGGCGGTCTTTACGATGCCCTCGGGCTCGAGCGGATACTATCGACTCACGGTCAATATCGAGAAGTAAGAAAGAAGGAGATTTAAGACATGAAGACGATCAAGCTTTTCGGTTTTGCGTTTGCCGCGATGGTTTCGGTAACGGCGCTCGCGGATTTCAGCTTCAACGCCGGCTATTCGTGGCGTTCTCAGGCGAAGACATCGTTCAGGGGCACGACGACAGAAATCACGCCTCCGGGCGGTGTCTACAATGACGGTTCCATTACTTTCGGCGAGTATGCCGAGGACGGCTTCCCGGCCTGGGAGGGCGGCTCGTTCGGAACGGCGCAGAATACGACGGTGCCGACCGAGAACGACTACACGCTCATCTTGAACCGCGACGAAGCGGTCGCTTCAGGAAGTGACGAGGATTCGGCGCATGGGGTCACGGCGTCGGTCGGTTACGATTTCTATGAGGGCGAGACCTTCTCGTTCGGCGCGACGCTGCGTTTCGCAGGCTACTGGGGCATCAAGAACTCGCGTCCCGTCGGTTATATGGTCTATAACGACACCTATCGTTTCACGGGACTTTTGGACGGCATCGATCCTCAGCCCGATCGCACCAACTACGACGAGCCGAACGAATATCTCGGACGCGACTATCTTCTCGGCAATCCGAATGGACGCATTACCTTGAAGAGCGACCTCTATCAGATCGGTTTCGGTCCGAAGGCGACGTGGCACGCGCTTTCTTTCCTCGACGTCTATGGCGGAGTGGAAGCGCTCTGCTGCTTCACGAGCAGTGATCTCGACGCGGGCGGCGCGTCGACGAGTGAGGTCAACAACCTCTGGGGCGTCGGCGGTCATCTCGGCTTCACGGGTTACATTACGGAGAACCTCGGTATTTTCGGTCAGGTCGGCTACGAGTGGATCGACGAAGACGACGTCTCGGTTAAGGGTATTCACGCCAAGACCGACTACTCCTCGCTCGTCATTTCGGCTGGCCTTCAGTATCGCTTCTAAGCGAATCCTGTCTAAAACTAACAGCAAACGGCTTCCACGCGAGGCCGTTTGTTGTTTTTTCCCGAACGCCAAGGCGGAAGTCGAGCCGAGCCGAGGAGCCTACTTTTGCCTTTACCTTGTGTCGGCGAATTTGGGGCGTGAAACGCGATTGCCTTTACCTTGTGACGGCGAATTTGGCCGCAACTCGGCACTCAGCTTCGCTTCGGCTATCCCCTCGCGTTGCTCGGCCACTCACTTCGTTCGGCGGTTATGTGCTCTCTAGCGAAAACGGCTCGATACTAAAGAGCCTCTAGGCGCTCGGTAATCTTTAGATTGACCTCGGCCTGAGTCGCTTCGTCTCTATCTCGTTTTCGCTTAGTTCCGCTCGGCTGACGGCGGCCAAATTCGCCGCGCATGGC
>JAKSOZ010000044.1 GCA_024405265.1 Kiritimatiellia bacterium
GCTACTTTGGTCGTTTATAGCGGCTACTTTTATCAAAGTAAGCGGCTACTCGATACGAAGTTGCCGCTTACAATTTGCCGCGTAAGGGCAAGGGGATTTTAAGGCTAGGTACTCGCTGAATCGTTTCACGATTCCCGACGGTGAAAGCAAGGTCGACATCGATTTCGCGCCTTTCATTTCAACTGGCGTCGAAATAAGCGACGATTGGGAATCCAGGAATTACAAATACATGTGCGCCATCAAAGATCTATGAGCTCGGAGCGAATTTACAGAAAGAATACTTGCATTGTCTCCACTGACAGTAGGGAGCTCCGAAGGAGGCGCTGTGTGTGGTGCAGAAATAATCATAGCATGGCATAATGTTGATGACAAAAGGGTGGGAATTTTGGTATAATGTTGCATATGAAACAGAAACATCTTATTCTTTTGATAGTTTGCGTCGTTTGTGCATTGAGTCCGGCAGTGATTCCTTCTATGGTTCCTATTGCTATTTGTGGCGTTGTTGCAGGGGCGATGGTTCTATTACTAGCTCTTCAAGGTTTTGAGAAAGAAATTCTTGAAGCGAAAGCTGAGGCTTTAAAAGCAAAGGCCGAACGCGATGAAGCTGTTGCTCACTCGACCGAACTGGATGCTTTCTTTAACGAGAATGGTTATGCCGAGTTAATTGATGTGAGGCAGAAAATCGATATAGAAAATGCTAATTTTGACAAGCAGATCGAGCTTAAAAGGGTTGAGTTCGAGCAGGAAATGGAGCGTCAATGTGCGGAATACGAAAAAGATCTTGCTCAACGAAATGCTGAACAAGAAAAGGTGCTCCAAGACAAAACAATGCTACAGATGAAGTTGCAAAGAGAAATAGAAGATTTATTGTCGCGTCGAGAAGGTGCGGCAGAGTTCGTTCAGAAATATGATGAAGCTAAATCAAAGTATTTGAATCTTCTAGATAAGTTTGCTCGCACGAAGCAGAATTTTGATGCTGTCGAACACTGTATTGCCAATTGGATGAATCTTGAGAATAAGCCGATTGAAGTCGTTAAGGCCGAAGCCGCTCTGCAAGATCAGAATTTGTTGGATCCTATCGGCGAAATCGATCTTAAAGCAATGACGATTCCTGATTTGCGCAAGGAGGCAAGAGCTATAGGTAAGCGAATCGATTCGCTTTGTGAAGAGTTTTCATTGAGGTATCAGACGAAGTCGCTTAAATCGCTATTTACTATAACGGTAGTGTATTTGAAGCTTGAGTTAAGAGTTATTCTTGAGGAGCTTCGTTATAAAGCGCAAGATGAAACCATTGCAAAGATCGGAAAGTTAATGGTTAGAATTCAGCAAATGTTCGAAGAAGGAAATAAAACTATTCTTCCGACTATTGTTGCGTTCTTGGGTGAACTGGAGAAAATATGTATAGATGCGGTTAAAGTCGAATATCTTTGGTATTTGCGCAAGGAACAGCAAAGACAAGAGCAAGCCGCTCTGAGAGAGAAGATGAAGGAAGAGCGAGAAGAACGCTTGCGCCTTGAAGAGGAGAGAAAACGCGTAGCTGAAGAAGAAGCGAAATATGCCGCAGAACAAGAACGTCTGCGCATTATGAGAGAAGAGGCGGCCGCTAAAGCAGAGGCGGAACTTCAGGAGAATGGCGAACAATCTGAAGCGATGAAAGAAGAGCTTGCTAAGATTGATGCGCAAATTCTCAAGGTTGAGTCAAATCTGGGAGAGGTTGCTGTTCAACGAGAAGAGATTGCCAAGCGACAGAATGGCAAGGCAGGTACAGTATATGTAATTAGTAACCTAGGGTCTTTCGGTCCGGACGTGTTTAAGGTCGGCATGACTCGTCGCCTGGAGCCGCAGGATCGCGTTGATGAGCTAGGAGATGCAAGCGTGCCCTTTGAGTTTGATGTTCATAGCTTCATTTTCTCGGAAGATGCGGTAGGCTTGGAAGCCAAATTGCACGAACGACTCGCTGAGATGAGAGTCAATAAGATAAATGTTCGTAAGGAATTCTTCAGACTTTCATTGGATGAAATTGAAGCATTGGTTCAAGAAGTCGATCCTACGGCCTCATTTAACCGAACTATGGCTGCTGAAGAGTATCGCGCATCGCAAAGCGGAGTTCAGTTGGGCGAAGCTCAAATAGGGGTAGCTTCCTCGGATGAAGCGGGAGTAGATGAATGACGCCGATTCGTAAATTGGTGCTGTTTTTCTTGGCATTGTGCCTCGTGTGCATTGCCAGTGTGTCAGGAGCACACTCTGCGAGAGCGTTAAAGCATTTTCATCGCTTAATCTATGCAGGAAGAAATGAAAATTATAACTCGGTAATCGCAGAATACAATCGTTTGCCGATAAGAATGCAAAATCAGCCGAGAGTGAAAAGCTATTATGATGAGGCTATTGCTAAGCATGGTAAGCATAATCAAATGTCGCCGTTGTTACCTGGTGTGGATCATGTCGATATAGTAGCCGCCTTTGGTGGCATGGGGATAATGATATTGATGTGCGGTATCATACTAAAATCTAAAGAGAGGCAGAATAAATCTTCAGAAGGAATCGTTAATAAGCGAGTTAGCAACGGAGGAACTTATTCTGCTATTAAAGTGAAGGCTCGAACTCCGACTGAAGCTCAAATCCGTTTCATAAAAAGAATGAATAAGGGCATTGTGCCGTTGGGGCTTACTAGGGACGAAGCGGCGAAAATCATCAATAGATTCTTGGAGCGAATGAGTGAAGATATAGGCGGTCATCAGTTGGATTTGTCTCCTGGCGAGATGATGACGTCTTCAGAAACCAAAAAAGAACAAATGAAGCTTGAACGCGAAAGAAGGCGAGCTGCAGCTTCGGTTGCGCGAAAAAAAGAGCAAGAAGCCCGAAAAGCAGCGCAAGAGACGCGTCGTTTGGAGCGCGAAGCGATAAAGGCGAAAAAAGCGGAAGATAAGTTGTATGATAAGCGCATCGCGGAAGAGGAAAAGCTTTTAAAAGCAAGAGAAGATTCTAATAATGGGGTTGTAAAAAACGCCAAAACAGAAAAGGCGAAGACCATACAAGAATTTCAGAATTTTGTCAATGGCATTCTCGCTGATAAGGTTATTGATCCTCAAGAAGTTCGTCAATTAAAAGCATGGTTAATAGCCAATAAGAGAAGTCAAAATGATTTTGATACGATGTTGAAATTGATAGATGAGACCTTGGCGGATGGTATAATCGACGAGAACGAAACACAATTGCTTTATGAGGGCATCATCGATTGTTTGATAGCTCTTCGAGGGAGGATCTAATTATGCAGAAGTTTTGTGATTGGTTTATAACGACGTTGATTTTGCTCAGCGTTATCATTGTCTTTGCGGTGACGTTCGATTTGCCGCCGAGCTTAAGAAGGGTATGCGTTGTCGGGGAAGTTTTCGCCTCGCTCGTTTTCACGATCGAGTATATCGTTCGCCTTTGGAAGGCGGAAAAGAAGCTAAGGTATGTCTTCTCTCCGATGGCGATTATCGATCTTGTCGCGATCTTGCCGTTCTATCTTCCGATGTTCCTCCCCGGCTCTCTCCTCGGCATCAGAGCGCTTCGACTCGTTCGTCTCCTTCGAATCCTTAAGCTCAACCGCTATTTCGACGCGCTGGGAGTGCTCGGCTCGGTGATCGCCTCAAAGCGCCGCGAACTCCTCGGATCTTTGTTCTTCGTCTTCTTGATGATGCTGATTTCGTCTTTACTCATGTACTCGGCCGAACATGACGCGCAGCCCGAAGTCTTCAAGAACGCCGCGTCAGGACTTTGGTGGGCGGTTGCGACTTTGACGACGGTCGGATACGGCGACATCTATCCCGTAACGAATTTGGGACGTCTTTTAGGAGCGTTCATCGCTTTTTCCGGGATCGCCGCAGTAGCTATCCCGACGGGCATCATCACCGCAGGCCTAACCGAGCGCATCGACCGCTCGCGTCAAGCCGAGAAAGACGCTTCTCAAGACGAGATACTTAAAGTTTTGCTCGAAGAAGTTCGCGAGCTTAAGCGTGATTCGCATTTGAATCAGGCGGAGAAGTGTGATATAATACCGAACCATGAATAATGATACTCTATTTGAAAAGATGAAGGACTTCTTCGGCGGTCTCGTCGGGAAGCGTTTTTGCTATGGGGATGCCGTTTTGCTTAAGACGGCGCTTATGCTCGCGGCGGTTGATGGCGAAGTCTCGGACGCGGAAGTCGCTCGCTTTAAGGAATTCGCCAAGATGTGCCGCGGTTATAACGATACGTCCTTCGAGAAGCTTTGGGAAAAGGCGATGAGAAGCGCCGGCTACCTCTATTTGCAGTCGCGCTTCCTCTCGACCGACGAACTCGTCGCGGCGTTTGTCGAAGAAGCCAAGGACGATTTTATCGATAAGCTCTCGATGGATACTTACGAAGAACGCGAGGAAGCTTTCAATCTTCTGGAGAAGATGGCGATGGCCGACGGCGAATACTCCGAGGTCGAGCGCAAGTCGATCGCGGCGTTGAACGCGGCGGTTCAGGCCGAGCGCGACAGGGTCCTAGCCGATCGCTACACGCGCGTTACGGTTGTTCGATAAGAAAGATGTCGTTTTCCGCCCGTAAGTTTCTTGCGCTCCTTTATACGGGCGTAGTCTCGGCGGCCGTTTGGTTCCTCTCAGAGGCTTTGACCGCATCTTTCGCGGGCAACTTCCTCGGCGAAAACGCGCTTTCCGGTATGAGTCTGATAGCGCCGTTCACCGCGGCGCTTTTCTTCATTACCGACTGGATTTCATTCGGCACTTCGCTTCTTTTCGCGCGGATGATGGGATGCTCTGACGAGCGCCGCGCGAAAGAGCTTTTCACCTCCGGATTTCTGACGATCATTTTCGTCGGTATCCTCTTTACGCTCGCGCTTCAATTCGGACTCGATTATTATTTCGGATTTCTGGGCGCGGAAGGCGAAGCGGCCACATACGCAACGAAATTCCTGAAGTGGTATATGCCGGCTCCTGTATTGGTGGGCTTGCTTACTTTCCTGCTTATGCTTGATGCGGCGGAAGGCGACACGGTGCGATGCACAGCAGCCGGTTTCACGTATCTCATTATGAATGTCGGTTTGACGTATGCCGGGCTTAAAGCCGGTCTTGGGCTAGAGGCGGCGGCGATTTCGGTTGATATCTCGCTCTTGTTCGCGGTGCTCGTTCTATTGACTCATTTTCGTTCGCCGACTAATACGCTCAAGATCGTTCGTCATTTCTCGCTAAAAGATTTACGTGAGATTTTAGCTGCGAGTTTCGGCGATTCCGCCCAAAAACTCAGTACGGCATTGATGGCGATATTCTTGACCAAATTCGTTATCTTCAAGTTCGGCAGCGATATGCTCCCCGTGTTGCAAGTCGCGATTACCTTATCGGGCATCAATGAGCTTTTGGACGGTATTCCGGTGGCGGTTCTTCCGCTCGTCTCGGTTTATCATGCCGAGAACAATCCCGCAGGAGTAAGACGCGTCATGAAGCTGGCGAGTACGCTTTCGTTATTGGCAGGTCTCTTTTTCGCCGTGCTTTTCATGGTTCAGCCTACCTTGCTTACGAGGTTCTTGGGCGTCGACGAGCCTTACCTCGTCGCCGAATCGGTTAAGGTCATCCGCATTCTCGCGCCGATTCTCGTCGCGTTTTCGCTCGCGAACTTGTATTCTTGCTATTTCGCCTGTATAGACAAGAGCTCATATTCGCTTTTCATTTCGCTTGTCGTATATTTTCTCGCGCCGATTCTTGTGGTGTTCGCGCTTTTGTCGTTTTCCGAGGTGGGGCTTTGGATCGGACTTATGTCGGGGCCGTATCTCGCGCTTATCTCGCTCGTAGCGCTTATCTTGCTTCGTCATGGTCGCGCGGCGTTTCCGCTTTTGCTCGATAGGGAAGTCGAGAAGAGGACGACGAGTTATACCTTGAAGTTGACCGACTCCGCGGTCGTCGAAGTTTCGCGGCTTGTCGCAGAAAAGCTCAAGGCGAAGGATAATCGCTTGGCGCAGCGCACGGCGCTATTGGTCGAAGAGGTGCTCCTCGCGGTTCGGGATAGGAACGCGCCTAAGAAGGTGCTCGCCGAGGTGAGCTTGATCGAAGGCGAAAATGCGCGGCTTATTTTCCGCGATGACGGCGTTATCTTCGATATTACCGATACCGATCAGCGCGTTTCGTCCTTGCGCAGTTTCGTCGTCGCGAATTTGATGGAGCTTGAGGTCGGTCGCGAGAATCTTACGATGACCGGTTTCAATCGCAATATCTTCCGGCTGGAAGAAGGGAGGAAATGATGGATATTAACAAAGAGAAGAACGATTCCAAGCTCACGATTCGACTTAAAGGGCGCCTCGATACCCAGACTTCGCCTTTGCTCGCCTCGGAGCTTTCTCTCGAGGGTGTTACCGAGCTTGTCTTCGACTTGAGCGAGCTCGAATACGTTTCTTCCGCGGGCCTTCGCGTCTTCTTGACCGCGCACAAGACGATGATGGCGCAGGGTGAAATGATTATCATGAATGCCGCGCCGGTCGTTAAGGAAGTCTTCGAGATCACCGGCTTTATCGATATCTTCACGCTCAAGTGAAAGTTAATGAAGCGCTTTCTTGCAATTTCGGTTTTGATGCTTCTCGCGCTCGGGTGCGAGGAGCGAAAGCATTTGAAGGAACGTTTCCCCGCTCAAGACGGTCTCGTTCTCGTAACGACGCTCGGTAGCGCTCCTTACGCTTATCGCGACGAAGCGACGGGCGAAATCACCGGAATCGATATCGAGATCGCGCGAGAGGCGGCGAAGAAGCTTAAGCTTAAGCTTAATATCGAAGAAAAAGAATTTCCCGAGCTCTTGCCGGCGGTTAAGTCGGGTAAAGCGGATTTCGCCGCCGCGGCGATTACGATTACTCCGAGCCGCGCGCGTGATGTCGTTTTCTCCGACCCCTATGCGAGTGACGGTAGCGCGTTCATTTATCGCGCGAGCGACAAGAAGCCGACGATTCCGACCGCGGCGAATTTGCGTATCGGTACTCAAATGGCGAGTATCAGCCACTTTTATCTCTGCTATCACGATATCGATCCTTATTGCTTTAACGAGTACGAAGAAGCGCTTAAAGAGTTCAAGAACGGGAAATTGGACGCGGTGTTTTACGATGCCGAGCCGATTCGCGAAACGGTCAGGACTTCAAATGGCGAATATGCGATGACGCCGCTGGAAACGCGCGAGAATTACGGTATCGCCGTTCGTAAAGATTTCCCTCGACTGGTCGAGGCCGTCAATCAAACGATTGAAGAAAGGGGGAAGAATTGAAGCATATCAATCTGCCGCGCAAGCTTCTTTTCAAGTTGATTTCTTCAGTCGTTTGCGCCTTTTTGATTACGATGGCGTTCACCTGGGTTGTTCATGTGACGCTCGCCGATCGAAACGCGATGAAGGTCATAAATCGCGTCCTCGACGATGTTCAAGGCGAAATCGAGGCGAAAGTCAATCATAAGCTTATAATGACCGCGATGATCGTTCGAGATCGATTGCAAGAGTCAAAAGATTTAAGCTCCGATCGCTTGCGTAAGCTCGCCGGAGAAATGCGCGTGGATGATGTTTGCGTAGTCGACGAGAAAGGCATCCTCGTCGCGTCGGCGCATTCTCACGAAATCGGTTTCGATTTTCATAATGGTGACGGGCAGGCGAAAGACTTTCTCGTTTTGCTCGATACCGAAACGGAATTTTGCCAGCCGCTACGACCGAGCTCGGCGCATGGCGAAGAGCGCAAGTATGTGGGAGTTTGGCTTCCCGAAGGCGGCTTCATTCAAGTCGGTATTCTCAAATCGACTTTGCGCGTTTTCGCTCAGTCGGCCATTTCAGGTTTAACTCACAATCGTCATATCGGCGGCATCGGAACGATCGTCATTACGACCGAGCAGGGTCAGATCTTATCGGACGCGCGCGAGACCGGTCTCGAAGGTTCGGTCCTGCAGCTTCCGGAGAACGCTTATGTCGTTAAACGCGTGATCGAAGGATTTGACGTCTACGCGATTTTGCCGAAGTCCGTCGCCGCTTCGGAGCGGAACGCGCTCGTCGGCTCTTCGGCGATCATGACGATTCTCGCGCTTTTCTTCGTCGCGATTTTGGTCGGCATCGCGATTTCGCGTTTCGTGAAAGATCAAATCGAAAAGCGACTTCACGCGGATATGGAAATGGCGAAGTCGATCCAGCTCGGCAGCCTCCCCGGCGTATTCCCGCCGTTCCCCGAATTGGTTGATAAAATCGACATCTTTGCGCTTATGCGCACGGCGCGCGAGGTCGGGGGAGACTTTTACGATTTCTTCTTCGCCGGTCCGAACCATCTTGCCTTGGTTATGGCGGATGTCTCCGGGAAGGGCGTTCCTGCCGCGATGTTCATGATGAGAGCGAAGACGACGATTCGCGCTCATTTGGAGTCGGATCGAGACATAGGATCTGCGATGGCGAACGTGAATGATTTGCTCTCGGAAGGCAACGACTCGAATATGTTCGTTACCGCCTGGGTAGGTGTTATTGATATTGAAACCGGCGTTATGCGATATGTGAACGCGGGACATAATCCTCCGCTCGTGATTCGTAAGTCAGGACGAGTCGAATGGCTGAAAGAACGCTCGGGTTTGACGCTCGCGGCGATGAGTTCGATCAAGTATCGCGTCAAAACGATGAAGCTCGCGCCCGGTGAAAGTCTCTTGTTGTACACCGATGGCGTGACCGAAGCTACCGATATCGAGGAAAAGCTCTTCGGAGAGGCGAGATTGGAGGCTGAAGTCGCTTCAAGCCCGGCGGATGCGAGGAAACGTTGTGAAAAAGTCCTCGAATCGATTGAAAAGTTTCAGGGGCTCGCGCCTCAGGCCGATGATATCACGATGCTCGACTTTACGCTTAAGACAATCGAAAAGTCGTTCCCCGTAATCGAAAGCTCACTCGGAGAAAGCGCGAATTGGATGTCCGAGGTCTTCGCGTCGCCGAAACCGGCGATTATCGTCGATGAGATCGTCTCGAATATCGTTCGTTGCTCAGGAGCAACCAAGTTCACGATTCGAATCAACGGAGATAACGAGCTCGTGATTACCGACGACGGTAAGCCGTTCGATCCGACTTCGCTTCCGGATCCGGACGTGACGCTGAAAGCGGAGGAGCGCCAAATAGGGGGCCTTGGGCTTTTCCTCGTTAAGAAGATGTCGAAAACGGTAGAATATTCGCGCCTCGATAACCGTAATCGTCTGCGCGTGGTGCTTAAATAATCAACGTTGTAATGGGGAAAGAGATTTGGTATAATATTCCCCCAATAAGGACATATAGTTTATCAACTAAACTAAGGAGAATAGATCATGGCTCATAAGATTTGCGCTGAGAAGTGCGTTGCCTGCGGTTGCTGCAAGGATGCTTGCCCCGCCGCTGCGATTACCGAGGGTACGCCCTACACGATCGACCCGAATATGTGCGTCGATTGCGGATGCTGCGCGGCGCAGTGCCCGAACGAAGCTATCTCGGCTGAATGATAGACTTCGTTAAAGAAACCTTACTGTTACTTCCTTTCCTTTTCGCGACCTATTTGGCGCTGGAGGCCTTGGAAGCACACGCGGGTGGTGCGCTCGAGAGATTTCTCGAGCGTGCTCGTTCTGTGGGACCGCTGGCGGGAGCGCTCGCCGGCGCGGTTCCTCAGTGCGGTATTTCCGCCGCGGCCGCCTCTTTTTATGCGGGTGGAGTTATAACAGTCGGTACGTTGATCGCGGTAATGCTTTCGACTTCCGACGAGCTTTTACCCGTTCTTCTTTCTTCGCGTGCCCCGGTTTCGTTGATGGTGAAGATCGTCGGCATCAAGATCATTTTCGCGATTGCCGTCGGGTTCGTGATCAACGCTTTCTTATTGTTCCTTCGCCATTTTCGTCGTCAGGTCTCGGTTCAGGAACTCTGCGAGCACAGTCATTGCAGTTGCTCGGAGCATAAGGGAATCGTAATTCCCGCGCTTATTCATACTGCGGAAATCTTTTTGTTTATCGCCGTCGTTTCCGGATTCATCGAACTCTCGATCCATTATTTCGGAGAAGACGCGCTTTTAAAGCTGAAGCTTACGACGCCGTTTCTGGGAGAGCTGGCGGCAGGAGCGCTCGGTCTGATACCGAATTGTTGCGTGTCGGTTGTCGGCGCGAAGCTGTATCTCGCGGGAGCGATGAGTCCCGGAGCGCTTATGGCGAGCTCGTTCACCGGTTCCGGACTCGGGCTATTGGTGCTCTTTCGTACTAATCGCAACTTAAAAGAGAATATTTCGATTCTATTAACGATATACGCGCTCGGAGTCGTGTTCGGATTCTTAACAGGATACCTTTTATGAAGATCAATCTCGATTTTTTCTTCAAGCCTAAGAACAAGTTCATGAAGTGGACCAATTCCGTCGTCATGGGCTTTCTTGATAATAACTGCTCGATGCACGCGGCGGGGCTTACTTATTTCGCGATGCTCGCGCTCGTGCCGCTTCTTTGCATTATGCTTTACGCGGCGAAAGTCGCCGATGTCGATAGCTTCGCGCGTGAACATATCAACCGTCAGATCGATGCGATGATCGTCAATATCGAAAACGGTCAGGACGATGAAGTGGCGCACCTCGCTTCGATGTCCGAAGAAGATCGCGAAAACAAGAAAATCGCCGCGAAGGAATTCGCCCGAGAGGCTCGCGAAATCTCCGACGCGCTTTTCGAGAGGATCGACCAATTCAATATTTCGACGTTGGGCTGGATCGGCTTCGGCTTCCTGCTTTGGACGGTAATTTCCTCGCTCGGTACGGTCGAAATCTCGTTTAACGAAATCTTTAATGTCGCTGTTTCTCGTCCGGTTTGGAAACGCGGAATTTTATATATCTTCGTCACGTCGATTCTTCCGATGTTCCTTGCGCTAGCGGTTTCGGTGCCGGTCTTGAATCTTATCAAGAACGTCATCGTTCTTACGATGGGGCAGACGTTTTTGACTCAGTGGATGAGCGACGGACTTATCTGGTTCCTCGATTCGGCGATATTCCGCGCGATCATCACGGTCACGATCGTCTCGCTCAATTTCGCGTTTCTCTTTTGGATCATTCCGAATAAGAAGATCAATTTCAAATCCGCGTTATACGGCGGTATGATCACGGCGATTCTTTTCGCGCTCTGGATGAAGGCCTGCGCCGTAGCTCAAGTCGGCATCGCCAAATCTTCGGCGCTCTACGGCTCTTTCGCGTTTTTCCCGATTATTCTCGCGTGGATGTACATGAGCTGGCAGATCATTCTCTTGGGGGCCAATATCGTTCACGCGTTTGAGGAATGCAATGAAGTGTGAACTTTGCCATAAAGCGGACGCCGAGAAGGCCATCAAGCAGATGGTGAACGGCGTCGAAGATGAACTTTACGTGTGCTCCGCTTGCGCCGCGCACTCGCGCCGTGCGCGTCAGAAGCGGCAGCAGTCGACTTTCCAGCGTCAGGTGATCGCCTCGCCGATAACGCCGCCTCCGCCGATGTTGAACGCGATTATGAGCATGCTTGAAGGGGTGACTTCGTCGATCGAGGGAGCGTTTGAAGAAGCTAATCGTAGGGCGAAGCAAAGCGTTAAACCCAAAGCTTTCTCGCTAGATAAGGTCGATGCCGCTTATCGTTATTCCGACGCGCTTCATCTCGAAGGGCTTTATCTTACCGGGGACTTGGACGCGATCAAGCGATCGATGGAAGCGCTTGATTATGAACTCGAAGGCTTTAATGTGTCAGGCGTCGTG
>JAKSOZ010000045.1 GCA_024405265.1 Kiritimatiellia bacterium
TGTTTTCGAAGCGCTCCTTACGGCGGAAGACGCGATCATTTCCGACGCCTTGAATCACGCTTCGATCATCGACGGCGTTCGTCTTTGCAAGGCGAAACGCTTCCGCTACGCTAACGGCGATATGGCCGATCTTGAAAAGCAGCTCCAGGCCGCCGACGAAGCCGGCGCTCGCTTCAAGATGATCGCGACAGACGGCGTCTTCTCGATGGATGGTATTATCGCGCCTTTGAAGGAAATCTGCGATCTTGCCGATAAGTACAACGCGCTCGTCATGGTCGACGAATCTCACGCGGTCGGCGTTCTCGGCGAAACCGGCTCCGGCTCGATCGAAGACTGCGGATGCATGGGCCGCGTCGACATCATTACCGGCACCTTCGGCAAGGCTCTCGGCGGCGCTTCGGGCGGTTACATCGCCGCGCGTCAGGAAATCGTTGATATCCTCCGTCAGAAGGCTCGTCCTTACCTCTTCTCGAACGCGGTTCCGCCGCCTGTCGCGGCCGCCTCGATCAAGGCGATCGAACTCGCTCGCACGAACACTCAGCTCCGCGCTCAGCTCGCCGCTAACGCGAAGCAGTTCCGCGACGGTATGACGAAGCTCGGCTTCGATCTTATCCCCGGCCACCACCCGATCGTCCCCGTGATGCTCGGAGACGCCGCCGTCGCCGTCAAGATGAGTGACAACCTCTACAAGAACGGCGTTTACGCTACCGCGTTCTTCTATCCGGTCGTTCCTCAGGGCAAGGCCCGCATCCGTACTCAGATGTCCGCTTGCCACACCCCTGAGGAAATCGATTTCGCGATCAACGCTTTCGCCAAGAGCCGTTGAGATTCGTAATCACAGCCGGTCCCACTCGGGAACACCTCGACCCCGTCCGCTTTCTCTCGAATCCTTCGACCGGAAAGATGGGGTTCGCGGTAGCTGAGGCCGCGGCGAAAAAGGGCTTTAAGGTTACTCTCGTCGCGGGGCCGGTAGCGCTCAAGACTCCTAAAGGAGTCGAAAGAATCGACGTCGTTTCCGCTCGTGAAATGTTCGCCGCCGTTCAAGAAGCGGTGAACGAGGATGGAGACGACGTCGTCTTTATCGCGACTGCCGCGGTCGCGGATTTCCGCCCGAAAAGGAAGGCTGATAAGAAGCTTAAAAAAGGCGAAATGACGACGACTTTGGAGCTCGTCAAAAATCCCGATATCTTAAAGAGCGTCAAACGTAAGTCGGGTACACTCGTAAAGGTCGGTTTCGCGGCGGAGACTAATGACTTACTTAAAGAAGCGGCGAGGAAGTGCCGCGAAAAGGGCCTCGCGTTCATCGTCGCTAATGACGTGACGAAAGCGGGCGCCGGCTTCGGCAAGGATACGAATATCGTGACGTTCTTGACCGCCGAAGGTGAAATGAAACCGCTTGAACTGATGTCCAAGCGGCTGGTCGCGAAGAAGATTATCGATTTTATCGTTTCTCGCCGATAATCTCGTTATCGCGCCAGATTATATTCCCGGTCGAAAGCCAAGATTGAAGCGGCATCTTCGGGCAATCGAAGACGTTCCGTTCGACGACGATATTCTTGTGGTAAGGCTTCGACTGCTCTTCCAAGTTCGGAACGCAGGGATACGCCGTAATCACCGCCTCGCAGAACTGATACTTCGATGTCAGGCAATTCACGAACTTGTTTCGGCGGATTTGAACATCTTCGCAAGCTCCCGATTCAAACCACCCGTTCGCATCGCCCGCGAGGAGAATCGCCGATCCCGAGACGTTTTCGAAGCGATTATCTTCTACGATGACGCGCTTCGGAGTCGTGAAGAGCGAACCGCGCGCGCGATTGTTCTTAACGACGTTATTACGGAAAATGACCGAGGGCTGATAGTCGGCGTTTTCAATCGCGTCGCCGAGCGAGAATGAAGGTAGCCTTCCGCTCGCGGTCGGCTCGAAAGTGATCGTGACGAGATCGGGCGAGTGCATCACGACCTTCTTGACCTTTACTTCGTCGCCGGTTTCGAGCGTCGCCGCGCGGATAAAGCGCAGCGTCTCGCCGGGACGGAAAACTTCGAATCCGATAGCTTGGGGATGCATGTATTTAGCGACGATCGTCGTCGGATTCTTGCGTTCGACGATTCTGAGGCAGGTGGAATGGACATTGATTGCGTCATCCATCATCCCCGCGTAAGTCGCGCCGATAGAGCTTACGAGTCCGCGGCAGTTCGAGAAATGAGTCGCGTCGGCGAGCGTAGAACAGTAAGATCCTTCGCGCGGATAAACGCCGCCTCCGATAATCGAAATGTCGCTCGAACGCTGCGCCAAAATCCCCATACCCCAAGCGGAATGTATGACGAAGTTTTGCAATAGCGTGTTTTCGGCGCGGTAGAGGCAGATGGCGGGGTTTGGGCGCTGCCAAGAGCGATAGGAGAGGATATCTCCGACGCGGCCCTTATACACGTCGCAGTTATCTCCCGTATCGGGGACGATCGATTTCGTGTCCTGATCCCAAATCATCATTGCATTCGCCGTTTCCCAAACCGGCTCGGCTATCCAGGTGGCCTCGCAACGTTGATTCTCCTTGTCGAGGACGGTGATGATCGCTTCGCCGATCGTGCGTTCTTGCCAGTCGATTGAGATGTTCTCGAGCGTCACGTTTTTCGTATCGCGCAAAAGGATCGCGAGACCGGAGCCATGAAAGAGGAACTTCGCTCCCTTGCCTTCGCCGCGAATTTTAAGCTCGCGCTTCTTTTCGAGCGGCAAGAAAACCTTACGCGGAATCGGTTGGTCATGATTAGAGACGTAAAAATGCTTGTCGGCGGCATTTTCGAGGTAAAAGTGATATGTTCCCTCGGCGAGAACGACTTCGGTATCGGAAGAAGCGGCTTCGAGCAGAGATGAAGTGAAATCGGCTTCTCCCGGAGAGGCGAGTTTCAAAATCGCGGCAAGCATCAGATAAGGTATGTTCATGCTTCACATTATACCATAATTTATGGTATAATTCCTCTACAAAAGGAGATAACCATGAGAGATTTATTTATCGTAGGCGCAGGTGGCTTCGGACGCGAAGCGGTTTGGACGATAGAACGCATCAATCGCGCGTCTCAGCAGCCGCTTTGGAACGTGATCGGCTTCGCCGATGACGACCCGAAGAAGGCGACGGGAAATTTCGAAGGTTATCCGATGCTCGGCTCGGCTGAGAAGGCGTCGAAGGATTCCCCCGGCGCGAGCGTCTTCATCGCGGTCGGCGATAATAAGATTCGCGCCGAAATCTACAAGCGTCTTCGCGGTCATGACTTCCCGGCGTTGATCGACCCTTCGGCTCAGGTCTCGCCTACGACCGAATTCAAGCACGGCACGTTCATCGCTCCCGAAGCCGTCGTTTCCGTCGGCACCGAAATCGGTAAATTCGTCATCATCAACGCCCGCGCCGGCGTCGGACACGATACGTCGGTCGGGGACTTCGCGAACATCGCGCCCGGCGTATCACTCTCCGGTCATACCACGATCGAAGAAGGCGTTTTCATGGGTACCAATAGTTGCACCGCGCCCGGCATGAAGGTAGGCGCTTACGCGGTGGTCGCCTGCGGAACGCCCGTACTCAAGAACGTCGAGGCGGGAAGCACGCTTTCGCCGTTCGGGACGCTTAAGGTATAAAATAAGATGAAGTGGGCGATTTACAATCTGCTTTTTCTCATCGTTTATCCGTTTTTGCTGCCGGGATTCCTCTTGAGAATGCTTAGGCGCGGCGGATATAAGGCGAGAATGGGAGATCGATTCGCGCTTTATCCCGCCGGCTTGATCAAGGCGAACGATTACGTCTGGATCCACGCGGTCTCGGTTGGCGAAGTTCAAGTCGCCGGGCAGTTGATGCGTGAGTGGAGAACGGCGGAGCCGAGCGTTAAATTCTGCTTCTCAACGACCAGCTCGACGGGATGGAAGATGGCGGAGAAAGAGGTAAAAGAGGGGGATGTTCTTATCTATAATCCGCTTGATTTTCCGACTTTCGTTACCGCAGCGCTTAAGCGCGTGAAGCCTCGCGCGATCGTGCTTACCGAGAGCGAGATTTGGCCTAACTTCATCTTGAAAGCCCGGAAGATGAATATTCCGCTTTTTTTGATCAATGCGCGAGTCAGTGATCGCAGCGCTCCCAGATATAAAAAGGCGAAGTGGTTCTTCTCTGACGTCTTAAACGCTTTCACTAAGGTCTTCGCTCAGTCCGAGCTCGACGCCGATCGCTTGAAAGCGGCGGGGCTTAGGGAAGAGAAGGTCGAAGTGACCGGCTCGTTCAAGTTCGACGTCGCTCATCGTAACGAAGCGAAAGAAAAGGAACTTCGGGAGTGGATCGGAGAAGGAAAGCTTTTGATCGGAGGTTCGACTTGGCCGGGAGAAGACGAAGTGCTTCTGAAGATATATAAAGCTCTAATCTCTACACCTACCCCTACGCCTACCCCTAAACTCGTTATCGCTCCGCGTCACTTCGAAAAGGCCGATCAGGTCGAAGCGAATATCAAGGCGGCGGGTTTCGAATGCTTGAGAAGAAGCCGTAACGATTCCGCTCTACGCCTTAAATCTACGGCTACGCCTCCCGTCTATCTCGCGGATACGACCGGCGAACTAATGGGCCTTTACGGGATCGGCGAAGTCGTTTTCGTCGGCAAATCGCTTTGTGAGCACGGTAGCCAGAACATGATCGAGTCCTGCCTTTGCGGGAAGCCGACCATCGTCGGCCCTTATACCGAGAATTTCCGTCCCGTGATGAGCGATCTTAAAGAAGGCGAGGGAATCGTTCAAGTTCAAAACGCGGAAGAACTCGAGCGTGAAATCCTTCGTCTGTTCAAGGATGACGGCGGGCTCGGCAAGCGCGCCCAAGCGGCGGTTTCGAGACGCACGGGAGTCGTACCGAAGTGCGTTAAGGCGATTCGGGAGGCGATCGGATGAAGAAGCTCGTTTTCGCGATGTTGGCGGCGATAGCGCTTTTCGGTTGCAAGAAAGAAGAGGAAGCGCTCCCGGAAGAAGCGGTATTGAACGACGGCTACGTTTATCCTCCGATTTACACGACCGCCGTGTATGTCGCGCTCGCGGAAAAGCCGGATATGAGACGCGTGATTCTGATCGGGGAGAGCGCACACAACGTTTCGAACGCGTTTCATAACGCCGGGGTTCGCGCCGAAACTCAACTCTCCGGTAAATACGACGCGGCGTTCGTTACCTGCGAAGGTATGAGCAAGGAGTCGTATTCGAAGATGATGTCGCTCTTGACCGAGAACGGTATCGCGGTATGGCTTATGGACGTGTCGGCGCTCAGGATGGGTGAATTCAAGGAGATGATCGAAGCTTTCGACTCTGCCGAGGCGCATCTTTGGATGATCGGAGAAAAGACTTGGGCGCTCGTCGGTCGTAAAAGTCCTAAACAAATCAAGCTGTCGGCGATTATGGAGGCGTTCACGCGCGAAAGCGCGGTTGAGGATATCGTCAAGGCGAAGCTCGATCATCTTTCGAGCCTTTTCGCGTCCTACGTCGGAGTTAAGGAGGATGTTCTGCCGGCGTTCGCCGAGTCGGATAAAAAGGCGCTCGTGAGATGCGAATACTTTTTGCCGCGGGAAATTCCGAAGATTTCGTGGATCGCGGGCGACGTCGACGAAGATATTCTCAAGACCACGATGGACGAGATTCGCAGTATGCAGGTCATTCGTCGTTTGATCGTGGAAGGGGCGATGGAGGCGACGAAGGGAGATGAAGACGCGGCGATCGAAAAGCTTTCGCGCGCGGCTTTACGTAATCCTAATGATCCGATGCTACTCGAACGTCTTGATCGTCTCGATCGTAACGCGAGCGGATTTCTCGCGGTTCAGAAGGTTTTGATGGCGATGAAGTGCTACGAGACCATCATCACGATTCAGCCTAAAGACGTTAGGGCGATCACCAATTTCGCGATGTGCTTGAAAACGATCGGCAAGACCGATCTCGCAGAGGAAGTTTTGAAACGTGCGAAAGAATTATCAGCTAAGTGATTGTTTTGTAGCGAGCGCGCTCGGAGTCGGAAACGAGGAAACGCTTGAGAATTATCTTGCGCATAAGGCGCCGGGGATGAAAGAGCTCGAAGGGGATATTCCTTCGCGTAAGATATATTTCGGAATGGTGCCGGGGGAGTTGCCTGAGATCGCCGACGAGAAAATGAGAACGCGTACGAACGCGCTCTTGGAGCTCGCGATTTCGAAGATGCCGAGCCTTAAAGCGCTCGTCGAAAAGTACGGCGCGAAACGAGTCGGTATAGTACTCGGAGCGAGTAATACGGGAATCGACGAGGCGCAGCGTTTTGTAGACGAGTGGCTCGATAAGGGCGAAAAACCCGAGGCTCTCGATTTTTCGATGATTGAACTCGGAACCCCCGCGAAATATCTTAAAATGAGGCTTGGAGTAGAAGGACCTTGCTACGTCGTTTCGACCGCGTGTTCGTCGGCGACCAAGGCTTTCGGCGCGGCGCGTAGACTTATCGAAAAGGGTGTTATCGACGCGGCGATTACGGGCGGCGTCGATGGACGATGCCGTTTCGCGATGAATGGCTTTCACGCGCTCGGAGCGCTAAGCGAGGGGAGGTGCCGTCCGCTCGCTCCCGATCGCGACGGTATCAATCTGGGCGAAGGCGTCGCGCTTTTCACGATGGAAAGCGTTTCGTTGAAGGACGCGGAAGCTCCCGGCGTCGTCTATCTTAAAGGAATCGGGGAAACGTCCGACGCTTATCACGCTACCGCTCCCGACCCCGAAGGTAAGGGCGCGGCAGCAGCGATGAATGCCGCGCTCGAAGACGCGAACATGCTCCCGCAGGAGATCGGCTACGTCAACTTGCACGGTACCGGCACTCAGGCGAACGACGCGATGGAGACGCGTGCGGTTCAGCAGGTTTTCGGTAGCCTTTGCGCGACAGAAATCGAATCTACCAAAGACCTTACCGGCCATTGTTTAGGCGCGGCCGGCGCGGTAGAAGCGGCGCTTTGTTATTTGCTTATCAAGTCGCGTCATACCCCTAACGCGCTTTCTAATTCTTTCGCTTTCGGAGGCTCGAATGCCAGTATCGTTTTATCCGCTTGAAGAACTGATCCCGCATCGTGACGCGATGGTCTTGATCGATCGCGTCGTTGAATTCAATGAAGCGGAGCGCTCGCTGGTCGTCGAGTTCAAGCCTCGTCAAGAGTGGATGCGCGCTTATGCGGCGATCGAATACATGGCGCAGTCGGCCGCCGCGCTCGCGGGATATTTCGACAAGCTCGCCGGAGAAAAGGCGGCGAGGCCCGGGTTCTTGCTCGGAACGAGGAAGTTGTCGCTCGCGATCGATGCTTTCGAACGTGAAAAGACTTATCGCGTCAAGGTCATGAACGAATTTGCCGATTCTTCGGCCGCGAGTTTCAGCTGCGAGATCATGGACGGCGAAGAAGTCGTCGCTTCGGCGACGTTGAACGCTTATCGCCCCGAGAGCCTAAGCGAGTTTTTGAAAACTTCGAATTGATGCGCCGTTTTTTCGTTATTCTTATTTCCTTGGCGGTCGTCGGGTGCGCGAGTTATCGGGAGAATCTACACCTCGTCACGGCCGTTAACGGCTCGAATGATCATCGCATTTTCAGAATCGCTTCGCTTACGAAGTTGATGATGATCCCGGTAATCGATTCGCTTGAGGCGGATGCGCTGATATGTCTCGACGATCCGGTAACGGAATACTTCAAGTCCCCGCTTCCCGTAGAGTATAAAGATGTGACGCTGAGAGACCTTTATGAGAACAAGTCGGGGATGTGCCGCGAATTCTTGGACAATCTCTCACTCGCCGACGTGTTCGAGGCGTTTCATTGCGGCTTCGCGGGAATCGACATCTATCGTAACTTCGGTCGACGCGAAGACTTCGTTTCGTACATTCATCGTCCGCGCAATCGCGTCGACGTGAAGAAAAAAGTTCCGCAGTATTCGAACATGGGCTTCGCGCTCCTGATGATGGCGATCACCGATAAGCTCGATGTAACTATCGAGGAACTCTGCGAAGAGCGGCTCGTGAAACGTTTCGGACTCGTCGATACGTCGTTCGAGCCGTCCGAAGGGATGAAAGAAAGACTTACGATGGCCTGCGCGGGGCACTTGCCCTGGTTGTATCGAAAGGGCGCTCCCTGCCCGGATCATCAGCTTCTCGACGTCGCGAAATATACCGGGGGGCTTAAGTCCAGCGCGTCGGATATGCTTAAAGTCTTCAACTCGCTTTGGCCGATGATCGACGAGATGAAGATCGAAACGCGTTCGGACGGGGAATTGGTAGGACTCTTCAAAGTCAAAAAGCTCGACTCCGGTCGTAAGATCGCCTATCGCCAAGGGATGATTTACGGCGGCAATTCGTTCGTCGGCTTCGATTCGATCGATCATAATATCGTCATTATTTTGAAGAACGTCACTTGCTGGCCGTCGAACGAAGGGTTCAAGTACATGAATTCGATTATCGAGCAGGAAGATTTTACCCCATCCATCTGAGTAAATATGATATAATACTCAACCATTATGAAACTAAACGGCACAATTACGGCTTTGGTTACTCCGTTCGCGAAGGACGGAAGCGTCGATTACGGTAAGCTCAAAGCTCTCGTTGAAGAGCAGATCGCCGGCGGCGTCGAAGGTATCTGTTCGGTCGGCACGACCGGCGAGTCCCCGACTCTCGATCATGCCGAACACCATAAGGTGATCGAAAAGACGATCGAATACGCCCAGGGTAAGTGCAAGATCATAGCGGGAACGGGCGCTAACTCGACCGCGGAAGCGATCAGCCTCACTAAGGCGGCGATCGCTATGGGAGGCTCGGACGCTTGCCTTCAGGTTACGCCTTATTACAACAAACCGAACGCCGAAGGGCTCTATCGCCACTTCGCTACGCTCGCCGATTTGGGACTCCCCGTCGTTCTTTACAATGTGCCCGGTCGCGCGGGTAAGGAAATCCCCTTGGAAGTCGTTAAGCGTCTCGCCGCGCATGAGAACGTCATCGCGATCAAGGAAGCCGCGGGCTCGGTCGAACGCGTCAGCGCGATCAAGAACATGTGCCCCGATTTCACGGTTCTCTCGGGCGATGACTCGCTCGCCGTGCCGATGATTTCGGTTGGCGCCGAGGGCGTTATCTCCGTCGCTTCGAACGTCATCCCGAAGGAAATGAGCGATATGATTCGCGCGGCGCTTTCAGGCGATTTCAAGACGGCGGGCGCGGCCCACGCGAAGCTTTATCCTTTGTTCCATAACCTTTTCATCGATACGAATCCGGTGATGGTAAAGGAGGCGCTCGCGCTTCAGGGCAAGATCGAACGCGTCTTCAGATTACCGCTTTGCGAGACGACGGATAAGAACTTGGAGACGATGCGCGCGACCTTAGCGAGTCTCGGCCTTGTCTAATGATAAGTTTCCCCTTGAATTTCGCGAGGAAATATGAGATAATATACGCTCGTATTTGTGCATAGAAGCATTTTACAACTAAGGAAAGACTAGAAAAATGGCAAAGCGTGACATTCCGCTCGAAAGAGTCAGAAACTTCGGCATCATGGCCCACATCGATGGTGGTAAGACGACTACCTCCGAACGTATTCTTTTCTATTCGGGCAAGAACTACAAGATCGGCGAAGTTCATGACGGCGCCGCGACGATGGACTTCATGGTCCAGGAACAGGAACGTGGTATTACGATTCAGTCCGCCGCGACCTGCGTTCAGTGGGGCAACTACCGCCTCTCGTTGATCGATACCCCCGGACACGTTGACTTCACGGCCGAAGTCGAACGCTCGCTTCGCGTTCTCGACGGCGCCGTTGCTCTTTACTGCGCGGTCGGCGGCGTTCAGCCCCAGTCCGAACAGGTTTGGCGTCAGTCCGAAAAGTACAAAGTTCCGAAGATCGCGTTCGTCAACAAGATGGACCGCGTCGGCGCGAACTTCTACTCGGTCATGGACCAGATGAAGAACCAGCTCGGCGCGAACCCGGTTCCGGTCGTCATCCCGATCGGCGCGGCGGACACGTTCGAGGGCATCGTCGACCTCATCAAGATGAAGGCGCTTTACTTCGACCAGAAGTCGCTCGGCAAGACGGTCATCGAGAAGGACATCCCGGAGGATCTCGTCGAGAAGGCGAAGGAGTACCGCCAGAAGATGGTCGAGTCGGCCGCCGAGCAGGACGACGCGCTCATGGAGAAGTTCTTCGCGGGCGAGGAGCTCACGAACGACGAGATCAAGAAGGCGCTCCGCAAGGGCTGCCTCTCCCGCGCCATCACCCCGGCGTTCTGCGGCACGGCGTTCAAGGACAAGGGCATCCAGCCGCTCCTCGACGGCGTCTGCGACTATCTCCCGTCCCCGCTTGACACGGGCGCGGCGGTCTCGCAGGACAATCCCGACGAGAAGCGCGAGGTTTCCGACGACGAGCCGTTCTGCGGTCTCGCGTTCAAGATCATGAACGATCCGAAGTCCGGCGGTAAGATCACGTTCGTCCGCGTTTACTCGGGTACGCTCAAGCTCGGCGAAGAACTCCTCGACTCGACCCTCAACAAGGAACAGCGCATTTCCCGTCTCTTCCGTATGCACGCGGCGAAGCAGGAGCCTCTCGACGAAGCTCACGCCGGCGACATCGTCGCTTGCGTCGGTCTTACCGAAACGCGTACGGGCGATACCCTCTGCGATCCCGAGCACCCGATCACCCTCGAATCGATCGACTTCCCGGCCCCCGTTATCTCGGTTGCCGTTAAGCCGAAATCCCGTGGTGATAACGAAAAGCTCGGCGCCGCGCTCCACGCTCTTGCGATGGAAGACCCGACCTTCGTCGTTACCTTCGACCAGGAAACTTCCGAAACGATCATCGCCGGTATGGGCGAGCTCTACCTCGAAGTTATCGTCGATCGTCTTAAACGTGAATTCAACGTCGACTGCGACGTCGGTGCTCCTCAGGTCGCCTATCGTGAAACGATTCAGGTCTCCGTCGAGAACGAATACAAGCACGTCAAGCAGTCCGGTGGTCGCGGTCAGTACGCTCACGTCTGCCTTCGTATCGAGCCTCAGGAACCCGGCAAGGAATTCGAGTTCGTCAACGAAGTCAAGGGCGGCGTCATTCCCGGCGAATACATTCCCGCGGTTGAAAAGGGCGTCAAGAAGGCTCTCGAATCGGGTCCTCTCGGTGGCTTCCCCGTCGTCAACGTCAAGGCGACCGTCTTCTTCGGTTCTTACCACGAAGTCGACTCGAACGAATTCGCGTTCATCGAGTGCGCTCGTCAGTGCTTCAAGCAGGCCTTCCTTAAGGCGAAGCCTCAGCTCCTCGAGCCGATGATGGACGTCGAAGTCGTTGTTCCCGAGCAGTACATGGGCGCTGCGAACGGCTCGATCAACCAGCGTCGTGGCCGTATCGAAGGTATGGAAGATCGCGCGGGTGTCAAGCTTCTCAAGGCGACTGTCCCGCTCGGCGAAATGTTCGGTTACTCGAACGCCATCCGTACGGTTACCCAGGGCCGTGGCTCGTTCACGATGATCTTCAAGCAGTATGAAGCGGTTCCCCGCAACATCGCCGACGAAGTCATCAAGAAACGCGTCGCCGAAGGCAAGGTCCGTCCTAGCGCCGACTGCTGAAACGACTGTCCAAAGCGGGTTGGAAATTTCTCTTCTCCGGAAAAGGACTTT
>JAKSOZ010000046.1 GCA_024405265.1 Kiritimatiellia bacterium
ATCTAAAGATTGTCGAGCGTCGAAACAGCTCTCAGTTTCAAGCCGTTTTCGCTAGAGAGTACGATTGCCCCCAAATTCGCCGACACGCTGACAAGGCAAACGTAGGACGCTCGTCTCGGCTCAACCTTCAATCTCCTTTTAGAACTCCATTCGCGCGGGTTGTTCGAGATCGGCGTCGATGAAGTACTCGATCGCCTCGCGGGCGCGGCGGCCGAGCTCGCGCTTGAACTCGGCGGGCGGCAGCGACTTGTCGCTTTTCTCGTATTCCGCTTTTGTCATTTTCGTGACGAGTTCCGCGCTCGGAAAAATTCGCCGCGCGAACGACTTGCCGACCGGGCTCTGAGCATACATCTCGTCGATCGAATTGAAAACGGCGCCTTCCGTCTTCGCCCTCGCATAAATGCGCGCTTCCCCCGCCGCGACCTCCTCCGCCGTCATCGTATAGCCGAGCTTCTTCGCGTATTCCGCCTTCGTCATCGTATCGATAAAGCCGATCGAGATTTGCTCTTTGAACTTGATCGCGGCGAATTCCTTATCCATCGACTTCGGCAGGCTCGGCTTCACTTCCCTAAAGTACCGCTCGACCTCGCTCTCCAATAACACCTCTTCGCCGACCGACGCGAGAACCTTATCGCTCTTCTCGCATCCCCCGCCGACAACCGCCGCGACGACTATCGCCGCCGCAAATCCAAAAACGCTTGCTTTTCTCATATTCAATGCCTCTTTCTCCACTCATACGGGTTGAGCGCGTTCGCGTCCTTCCAAAGCCCCTTCTTCGCCTCCTTCGCCGCGTTCAGCGCTTCGAGATAGGCCGGATCCTTGTTCGTGTAGTAGACCCAAGCCCCGCCCTCCGCGACCATTTCGAGGTTGACGTCCTTGTCCTTATAGTAAATCGTCCCCAAAATCCGCCCATACATATCGCGCCCGTCATAATCGACCTTGACCTCTTTACCCGCGATCTTCGTTGCTAACATCTTGGTCGATTCCTTCCCGAACGGCTGCTTCGACTCGGGCGCGTCGATTCCGTTAAGCCTAATCTTCTCCCTCGCGCCCTTCTTATCCGTGACCCAGACGGTATCGCCGTCGGAAACCTTCGTCACCTTCCCGACCAACTCCGCCGCGGAAAGACCTGCCGCAAGGAAGACCGCTAACGCTGACACGCAAACTCGCAAATATCTCACATTTCCTCCTATTTTACCGACTTTCGATGTGTCAAAATCCCGAGACGGAAGGTCTTCTCCTCAAAAGATGATACCGAAAATTGAACCGATCGTTCCAATAATAGCGATAATGGTTGTTACCCATTTCCATTTCTTATCAGACTTGGCTTGAGCTTTCAGAAACTCGTTTTGTCGAGTAAGCTCTTCAACCAGTCGGCTGAGCGACTCAACATTCGCCCGCTCTCGCATCGCCTTCTCGTTTTCAATTCGCTGCTTGGCTTCCTGCTCGTTGAGACATTCGTGCAAAGCATATGCTGAATTAACTGTCTCGAATGTATTCATTTCGCTTTGAGCCTTCTAACTTGAGCAAGCAATTCTTCGACCTTAGCCACAATCGCTTTCTGCTCGGCAAGAGGAGGTAGAGGAATGGCTATATTGCTCAATTTCCCTGCTGAAGTATGAACGATAATATCACCAGTCGAATTATCCGCCTTTTTTGAAATCATATACGGAGAATACATCATAAATGAGAGAAACATTGGATCACAACAATGTCCCTTCCAAACAGCCAAATCTCCACCCGCAGCAATAGGATCATCACCCAGATACGCAAGTGTCTTCGCAATCTCCTCTTTGTTTTCCCCCGTCAATGTCATTACAATATCACCTGATTCTATGTGAAGACACCTTTCAAACAGAGATTCACTTACATAGGATCTTGGCTTATCTAGAACCATATAGTACGATGTGTAAATCTCTCCATATCGCAGACACGGCATTCCCGACTTTTCAGTCTCATCGCGTTTTATGCCGCTGCCACGCACAAGATATCCAACCTCTCCCAACCTACACCATTCCCACCCTTCCGGCAGGTCAAACGGCTTCTCGTCATCGGTGATAGGAGCGAGGGGTTTTTCTTTCTTAATCTTCTTTGCCGCGATGAGTTTTGCCTTCTCGGTTTTAATTCGCTTCAAGAGTTCCGCGGCAGGTTCATCAACCTTATTTTCCTCTCTCCACTTCGCCGTCAAACTACCTTGAACGGCTTCTTGAAGGATCGACTTTTCGAGATCGGCGGGAAGTGCCGCGTTGAGCTTGGCGCGACGCTCTTCCGCCTTGCCGTAACGCTCGACCAGCGGCATCAACTCCTCAATCTTCGCCACAATCCGCTTCTGCTCGGCAAGGGGAGGGAGCGGAAATTCAACTTGATCAATTATTGCGACGGACAATCCCGGCTGCGCGGTAGCCGTTGCGAATTGATTCAGATTCATTGCCCGTAAAAACCAATATGCGAAACGAGCTGTTACCTCGGCGAAGCAATCCACAACCACCGCATGTTCAGTCGCATAGAATATATCTGTTGATAAATTTAGATTACCGCAGAGCGCTCCTTGTCTCCCGACAATTGCATGAACACCAGTTCTATTCGAGCTTCTAACAAATCCGCGAATACCATTACCACCAAAGCAAGGCACAGACTTATCAAACGGAATATCAAAAATGCTAGATGAAGCGATATTCTCTCCTGCTTGCAGATTAAATACTTTACCTATCCTTGAGACTATCCATCCTTCAGGAATAGAAAAACTAGGAATTGCCTGAAGCGCACTCTCCCCAACTTTTTCTTTCTTGATCTTCTTTGCCGCGATGAGTCTCGCCTTCTCGGCCTTGATCCGATTCAGAAGCTCCGCGGCAGGTTCGTCGCCGGGGTCTTGCGGCACAAGTTTGCCGCGGATCGCCTGATCGAGGATCGACGCTTTCAATTCCGCCGCGGTCACAACGAGACCCCCAACTTCGCTTCGATCTCCGCGAGGACCTCATCGATCTCGGCGTCGACTTCGGCGCGCTCTTCATGATACTTTTGAAGTAGCTCGTGCGGAGGTAGAATAACCGTCTCTTCTTTCGGGAACTTGCAAAGATCGAAATTGCAATTACCGCTCAAAAGCTCTTCGGCCGTATAACACTTCGCCTTTTCGCCGACTTCGTCATTAACGATTTCGACACGCTTCTTCCACCACGCACGGATCGGATCGGCGTGTTCTTTAAGCATCGGTTTCGTCTTCGAGAAATGCTTGTACCCTTCGGGCATATCGAGACGATAGAACCACGTTTTCTTGGTCGAGAGCGTCCCTTCGACCGGCGTCGCATCGGGGCGATCGAAGAAGATGATATTCGTCGCAATCGAAGTATAAGGCGAGAAGATGCTCCCGGGAAGACGAATAACCGTATGAAGATTAAAGTCCTTCAAGAGTTTCTTCTTGATCGCGAGCTTCGCGCCGTCCGTGCCGAAGAGGAAGCCGTCGGGAATAATCACACCCGCCCTTCCGCCGCGCTTCAGACGCTGCATAATGAGAACGAGAAACAAGTCCGCCGTTTCCGAGGACTGAAACTCCGCCGGAAAATTCCCTTTGACACTAGCCTCGGTACTTCCGCCGTAAGGGGGATTCATACCGATGGTGTCCGAATCCGCTTCCCAATCCTTAACGCGGCGCCCGAGCGAATCCATGTGACGAATGTTCGGCGCATCGATTCCGTGGACGAAAAGATTGGTGATACTGAGGAGATACGGAAACGGCTTCCACTCTTGGCCGAGAACCGCGTTCTGGTACGCTTTCACGTCGTCCGCCGTCTTGACCTGAGCGTACAAATGGTTCAAAGCCGAAGTCAAAAAGCCACCGGTCCCGGAAGTGAAATCGCTGAACGTTTCGCCTAGTTTAGGATTGAGGAACTCGACGATTAAGTCGGTCAAGGGACGAGGCGTATAGAATTCGCCCGCTCTTCCTGCGCCTTGCAAGTCCTTCAAAATGCCCTCGTAAATATCACCGAAAGTATGGCGATCTTCCGCGTCCGAAAAATCGATCTCGTCGACGACATCCACGACTTGCCTTAAGAGGATGCCGTTTTTCATGTACTGGTTCAAGTCCTCGAAGACTTCGCGCACGACGGCCTGACGAAGCGGCGTGTCCTTGGTGATCGGAAGCGTTTTGAGCGCGGCGAACATTTCATTGATAAACGAAAGTAAGCTCTCTCCCGTAAGCGCGTCGGAAATAACCTTTCCTTCCGCGTCTCTCGAGTGAGCCCAATTGCGCCAACGGAATTTCTCCGGGATAATCGACTTATAGGGATTCGCGTCCTTGCGCGTCTTCCACTCCCACTCTTCTTCCTGCGCATCGTAAACCTTGAGGAAGAATACCCAGACCATCTGTTCGATTCGCTGCGCGTCTCCGCTGACGCCGGAGTCCTGACGCATGATATTCTGTAAACGTTTTACGAGATTGGTCGTAGCCATTAAACAGCTTCCTTATATAGCTCATCTTCGAGCTCATGAATTGCCTTATCGTAGGCCGCGGCGCCTCCAAAAAATGAGACGATCTTCTTCGGACTGCCCATCAAGTTGAAAGGCGGAATCTCGAAGATTTCATCGTTCTCCAATTCCAAAATGCCGCGATCTTGATACTTGTCCAATAAGGCCGAGAGAACTTCACGCGCCTTACCTTCGTACTTGGCGAGATAGTTACGCTTCTTGACGTTTTCGGCGCGCTCCTTACGAGTGAGAGGCTTTTGATCGAAAGCGATATGAAGAATGATATCGAATAAATCTTTGTCAGCGAGCGTAGGATTCGCCTCCAAGACCGCCTCGATCATCACCGGCTCTTCACTGTTCTTAAGCTCCTCGACGATCACCTGCTTGCGTTCGGCGTCGTTCCATCGCTTAAGGAAGTCGTGCATCGTAGCGTAACGGCCCTTGATGGCTTTCTTGGTATAATCGCGAATCGACTCGGTCTTAAGCTTACCGTCCGCGCCGAGGAATTGGATAATCTCATGCGAGATAGTCACTTCCTTTCCGCGAATACGATATTTGCGAGGACCCGAAGGCGGATCGACCGGCGGCTCTATAGGAGGCGGCGGATCGTCATCGCCTCCCTTGTTCTTTTTTACCTTACCTTCGGCATCGACGATTGAGATATAGCCGGGGTCGTTGAACTTCGAACAGACGTTTCTGAAGTCAAGAATCTCGAAAGATAATTTTCCGTGCTTTTCGTTAACGCGAGTGCCGCGCCCGACCATTTGCTTGAAGCTCGTCATCGACGAAACTTCTTTATCGAAAACGAGTAGGCCTACCGTCTTACAATCGGCTCCCGTAGTCAAGAGTTCGCTCGTCGTTACGATAGTCGGATACTTCTCATCCGCGTCGATGAAATTGTCGAGTTGCTGCTTGCCGATCTTGTCGTCGCTGGTGATTCGCATGACGTAGCGCGGATCGACTCTCACCATATCCTGATTAAGCTCCACCAACAAGTCGCGCATCGCTTGAGCTTCGTCTTGGTCGGGACAAAAGATAATCGTCTTCGTCATTCGTCCGAGCTCTCTCAGCTTCGCGTTGATGCGCCGCGCCACTACCGCACGACGTGTTTCAACAGCGAGCTTTCTGCCCATATCGGTTCGAGCGAAATGACGTTGTTCGATCAAATTATCGTAAAGGTCTTTCTCCCCCGGTTCGGGAATCCAACCTTCGAGGTCGATCGACAAGAAGCTTCGAGTGACGCGATAAGGCGCGAGAAATCCGTCATCGATACCTTGGTCAATCGAATAGATGTAAATCGGCTTACCGTCGTTCTCCGTGCAGAAATAGTCGATATTGTTAGCGCCGTCGACCGCCTTCGGCGTCGCGGTCAAACCGAGTTGAATGGCGGGAGAGAAATACTCGAGAATCTTTCTCCACTCGGAATCTTCGCGCACACTGCCGCGATGACATTCGTCCACGACGATCAAGTCGAAGAAGTCTTTCGAGAACTCTTCATAAGGTTGCTTCGTGGCTTCTTCGTCCACCCACTGTCCATAAAGCGACATGTAGATTTCAAAAGACGAATCGGCCTCTTTGTGCTTAACCTTGGTAAGAATCTTCTTGAACGGCGCGAAGTCCTGCTGAATCGTCTGATCAATCAAGTTATTGCGGTCAGCGAGATAAAGGATTTTCTTGCACTTCCCGGAAGTGTGAAGACGATGAATGATTTGAAAAGCCGTGTACGTTTTACCGGTGCCGGTAGCCATAACCAAGAGCAAGCGCTTGCGCCCTTTCGCTACCGCTTCAACCGTGCGATTGATGGCGATGCGCTGATAGTAACGCGGATCGTGCGTACCGATGTTGTAGTAGTAAGGTTCGTCGACGATCCTTTGCTCCTCGTTGCTTAAATTATGAATACCGCGATGTAAGCTTAAAAGCTTCTCCGGCGAAGGAAACTCATCCATCGAAAGTTCGGTTTCTTCTCCGGTCTCGAGATTATGGAACCTGAAAGCCGAACCGTTCGAGCTGAAAGCGAAATGGACGTCGAGCATTTGAGCGTATTCGATAGCTTGACTTATACCGGCGCTCGGAGACAAATCCGCTTTCTTCGCTTCGATTACCGCTATCGGCAAATTCCGACCGGCGAAAAGGACATAATCGGCTCTTTTACCTTTACGACGGAACTTCTGCTTACCTTGAACGATGATTCTTCCATCGGTAAAAGCTTCCATCCGAAAACTATCGTTTTCCCACCCGGCTTTATTGAGCGCAGGCGTGATATAACGGTTCTTGATATCCTCTTCGGACAAATCTTTTTCGCTATTCAGATCGGTATTCAATTCTCAACCTTCCATATTGCCATATCTTATCAAAATATACCCCCCCCCGTCAATAGTGTAAGTTATCTCAAAATTCCCCTTCTCACAAGCGTTGCAATTATGGTATAATATCTACCAACAGAATTCTTCTGTGTCGCACTCGGTGAATCTGGAAACTTCAATGTATGGGCGACGCGGTGGGAAAGCCAACTATTTGGCCGAACCCGCAAGCACCCATACGGCTTTCCAGAGCCCACCGAGTGACTTGCGGGGGAGGCGCTTAACTTGAAAGGATCGTTTACGATGCCGCGCCACAAGAAGCCCACAGGAGACTCGGATCCCGTTTCTCATGACGATGACAGCTACTTCGACGAACTTTCGGAGTTTTTCACGCCTTACACCGAAGACGAGATTCGCCTTCATTCCATCGACCGAGAACTTAAGAACGCCGTCGAAGAACGCCATGCGCGCAACTACCGACTAATCCCTATCGCTCAACAGTGGAGCTCGTTTATCTATCATAACGGGCCGAAGCCGAAGATCAATATCGGAGATGTGATTCTCGAAGAAGTCAGCGAATCAAGAGCCGCGAACCTCGCTAAGCCGATCAAGGTTTTCTGCAAAGCCCTAAAAGAATACGGCGAGAATATGATTCCGCATATCCGCGTCATCAATTACTGCTCGCGTTCTACCGCTACCCTCTATCAGCTTCTTGAAGAAATCAACCCGACGCCTGAGCTCACAACGCTCATCAATATCGAACGTAAGATTCTCGGCTATCTCGTAAATCAAGGCTTCCATTTCGAAAGCGCCGCGGAGTTCAATGAACACGTCACCCATCTTTACTCTCAATACCTCGCTTTCGCCAGCGCTTACGGAAGCCAGCTATCCGCCTTTATCGTCGAGAAGGAACGCGATTTCAAGCTCCGACTGACGGGACGCGCAGGAAGTCTCCTCGCGACGAAAGACGATGTGAAGAGCGCGGCAAAATCGAGCGAGACGAAAATCAAGCGAGCGATTAAGGCCGCAACTTCCGACCCTATCGCGAGCTGTCATCATCGCAACAAGAAGAAGGATGTCATAGTCCAAAAAGTCATATCTTATCTCTCGACTCCGGGCATCACCTTCTCCATCCACAACGCCTGCAAGAAGGTCGCACCGGATGAAGGAAGCTGGCTCTACGACTGGTGTCATGCTCACGAGAGCAACATCCAAGAAGCCGTAGATATGAACCGCACAGCCAAATAATTTCCCAACTGTTTCCCAATTCCCCAACTATTTGGGGTTTCATTTCCCAACTTTTCCCGAAGTTGGGTTTTTTATTTCCCAATTTCCCAACTTATTTCCCCAACTTGGGGATAAATTTCCCAACTTGGGAAATCAAAACCCAAATCCCCAAGTGACTTTTCCCAACTTATAACGAAAATCCCCAACAAAGACCATGGTTTTATAGCCGTGGTCTTTTTTCATTTAGGATTTGACTCCTAAGCGATGAGAAAATACTTTCCGTCCAAACAACGGAAAGGAACTCATGAAAAAACTACTGATAATCAACCTGGAGCTGTATGCGTTAACGCTATGGCTCCTCTTTCACGGCGCGGCCGGGACGATCGTTTTAAGTTTCGTCTCCCCCCGCGTCCCAATCCCCCGCCCGATCATCCTCCGCCGCGGCAAATACCACGGCAAGCTCAGCCGAAAAACTTTTCCATAAATTCACGGAATGATGGTCTGACCTTCCTTCCAGTATTTTATGGAAAAATCTAAACGCAAAAAAGGAACATGAAAATGAGTAAAAAGAAAAAGCGTCCCCAAGAAAAGAAAATTCCCCCTATAACCCCTTATAAGAAAAGAAGTCCCTGGAAAAAGAAACAGACGCAGACGATGGGTGATTATAGTTTACTCTCAGCCCACGCGTGCGCGTGCGAGGGAAAGGTCGATGATGTGCGCCTTGCCGTCGATCAGGCCGTCGAGCTTTTGGAGGCGAGCGAGGACGACCGGAAGATTTGGCTCAAGATGGCGAATCGAAATCTCAACAGCTTCTTGAACGTCTTTCTCGAATTCGAGATCGACCTCAAGGAGAAAGGATATAAGTTCAGAAACCCCATCTCCGCCTTCCAACAACGCCTCAATGTCGTCTTACCGAAAAACAAATAACGAAAGAAAAAAAGAAATGAACGATATATTTCTCGATTTGACCAATCTAACAGGTGACAGCGTTATAATCAATGCGAGCCATATTATAAAAGCTCAAAACCAAGGTAGCAACTTACTGACCGAGATTACTTTGACGGGTGGCGCAATAGTCTACGTCGAACAATCAACTAACGATATTTACATGGTTATCCGCTCATTCCAAAACGGAAGGACAAGCGAAAAATGAAAAAGAAAACGAAACTCAAGTTCTACGAAATCAAGTGGACGGAGAAGCACTTCCGCAGCGTCCCGAGCGGCAAGTATCGACTCGAACACAAGGAGAGCTCGACTATTAGAGCGCGGCTCGATATCCGGGATGTCGAAACTTTCGGCTTATCGATCGCGTACCGCAAGTACGCACTCTGTAAGGCGATGGGGATCGGCTACCCGTGTTTAAGCGGCGTCGCTTTCACGGCCCGTAATTCCGGCAAGTTTATTCATCGCGGGTAAGAGGAGAAAAATATGGCAATTGAGCAACATAAGAAAAAGCTCGACTTGTGGTACGAGCGGATGGTTGAACGAGCCTTTACGGCAGCGATTCTTTCCTATCCGGGAATGTCGATGGAGGTGCTCTACAACGTTTGCATCGACATGGAGAAAGATCGCGAAGCGAGTTACCGTACGACCAAGCAAGGCGCGTTCGAAGCGAGCCCCAAAATTTTTCCATAAATTCTGGAAAGAAGGTCAGACCTTCTTTCCAATAATTTATGGAAAATATAACTAACGAAAGGAAAACGAAAATGACACGAAATGAACGCTTTGCGAGATCCATGCACTCTCTCGACTTGAAAGAGCAAGGTATCGATCTTGAACGCTCCACCCTTCGCTCCGATCAAGGTCTCGGGGTAAGGCGCCTCGTCGAGGCTATCGACTACACTCCGGACATCGCCGCAGCGGAAGCGAAAGCCGAAGCTGAACTCAAGCGCGAGCGCTACCAAAAGACACTTGACTTCATCGCGGCGCTTATCGCCGCGGGCAAGGGTTTCGCCGCGCCGACCTTCCTCAAGATCGTCAAGAACATCTCCGACCGCCAACAATCGATCGAAGAAATCATGAAAAGAAATAAACTGAACTACGATTCGGCACGATGCCTCTACAACAAACATAGAGAAACTCTCTTGAATTTCATCCTTTGTACACCTACACCTTAAAACTACACCTATTTATAAAATATCAGCTAAATATATCAGAATATAAAGATGAATATACACTTCCGTGCATGGATATATAGAGGGCAATGAAGCTCTTGAAAACAAAAGGAAACGAAACATGATCAACGGTAAAGAACTGAATCAAGCGCTCAAGGGAAAGAAAATCGAATCGTGGGAAATTCGAAAGAACTCCAAGGGCCGCGAAGTCGTCTATGTCCGCTTCGTCAAGGCGGATCCCTCGTTCAGCGCCACCATCATCGAAGGGTGAAGATTAATTTTGCCACTAAATAAAACGGGGACAGTCCCCCCAAAAACCGAAAGGAAAACGAAAACATGCCAACACTAACCAAGACCGAAAAGACCGCGTTCGCGACGCTCGGAGAAGCGATCTGCTCCGCGAAGGAATCCGCGAAGGACAAGAAGGATACGCTCCCGCTCGTCAAGGCCGCGATTGCCGAAAACCGCGCGGCGTTCATGGAGGGCGTCACGATCGGGGACTACAAGTTCACCCTCGTCGTCCGCGAAGAGCTGACTGCAATCCGTGTGTGATGGGCTTCCGGGGGACGAAGCGGTGAGTAGCTGTTGCGACGCGGAGGTGCTGAGGCAGCTGGGTTCGGTCTCGTCTCATCGGTCTTTTTACGGCTCTACGTAGAAGACAAGAGAGCGAGGTAAGAGCCTACCATGCCTCGGCACCTATCATTCGCTGCTTACAACAGCTCTCATTCGCCTAAAAAACCTCGTTCCTCACTCACCCACTCCTCATCCCCTCCGCTCTATGCGCATCCATGCAAAACGGCTACCCACCGCTCCGTCCCCCTCCAGCCTGAGTCCGCCTAACGGCGGGGTTCGCGCCACTAAGATTCTCCGTTCAGGAGAAGCGCGGAAAGAGCGAATAGCCGCAACG
>JAKSOZ010000047.1 GCA_024405265.1 Kiritimatiellia bacterium
ACGTTGTAGCCGAAGAACGGGAGCATGGCCATCGGGTCGCGGCGAACCTGACCGATCTGGTCGGAAATGACGGCGGCGGTGACTTCGGAACCGGCGGCGGAACCCATGAACACGCCGTGAGTCCAGCTCTTCGCTTCGTTCACGAGCGGAATCGTGGAGGGACGACGACCACCGAAGAGGATCGCGTCGATCGGCACGCCCGTCGGCTTACCTTCGAACTTACCGCCAAAGCCTTCCTTGTCGAGAACGGGGCAGTTGACGGCGGGAGCCGTGAAGCGCGAGTTCTTGTGGGCGGCGACATAACCCGAAGCCTTGATTTCGGCCTTGGTCATACCGGGCTTGGGGCCCATGCGGCGAGGATCGTCGGCGCAAACATAGCACTTGTTGCCCTTCCAGTCGATACCTTCCGCCGGAGCGTCGATACCCATATCTTCCCACCAAATGTCACCATCGGGCGTAAGAACGACGTTCGTGAAGATCGTGTCCTTCTTGCAGGAGTGAAGAGCGTTGGGGTTCGAGTCCATCGAGGTACCCGGAGCGACGCCGAAGAAGCCGTTTTCGGGGTTGATGGCGTAGAGACGGCCATCTTGGCCGGGCTTGAGCCACGCGATATCGTCACCGATCGTCTCGAGCTTCCAGCCGGGGAGCTTCGGGAGCATCATCGCGAGGTTGGTCTTACCGCAAGCGGACGGGAACGCGGCAGTGACGTGATACTTCTTGCCCTCGGGGTTCGTGAGCGTCAAAATGAGCATGTGCTCGGCCATCCAACCCTGATCCTTGGCGAGCTTCGAAGCGATACGGAGCGCGAAGCACTTCTTACCGAGGAGCGCGTTGCCGCCGTAGCCCGAACCGAACGACCAGATTTCGCCGTCTTCGGGGAACTGGGTGATGAACTTGTCATCGATCGACTTGGCGCAAGGCCACGCGACATCCTTCTGGCCCTTCTTGAGCGGAGCGCCGACGGAGTGAATGCAAGGAACGAAATCGATACCCTTATCGAGGTACTTCATGACCTGATCGCCCGTGCGCGTCATGATGTTCATGTTGACGACGACGTAAGGCGAGTCGGTGACTTCGATACCGTACTGGGTGATGGGGTTGCCGATCGGGCCCATGGCGAAAGGAATGACGTACATCGTACGGCCCTTCATGCAGCCCTTGTAGCTCTTGAGCATGAGCTTCTTCATGACTTCGGGATCCATCCAGTGGTTCGTCGGACCCGCGTCGATTTCACGCTTGGAGCAGATGAACGTGCGGCCTTCAACACGGGCAACGTCGGATTCGTGCGAGCGAGCGAGGTAGCAGCCGGGGCGCTTCTTCTGGTCGAGCTTGATGAACTGGCCGTTCTTGACCATCATCTCGCAAAGAGCGGTGTGCTCTTTCTTATCACCGTGAACAACGACGACGTTGTCGGGGGTGCAAACCTTGATCCACTGATCAACCCAAGCCTGAACCTTGGCGTTCTTGAACTTCGGCGTATTAGCCATGTGTTTTCTCCTTAATTTACCTTATTAGGTACTATTTAGAAATCAACTTTGCGAATTGTATCATATTACCGCGGCAAAAGTCAACTTAGAAGCGGAAGTCGACCTGCCAACGAACATACCACGCGGGTTTATCCGAGGCATAGTAGTCGCCGGGGTTGAACATTTCGGCCTTCACATGGCCGAAAATCTCGAGACGTTCGAGCGTTCCCTTCTCCGGGAGGAAGATCGGGAACGAGTAGGTGAGATTGTAGTCAAGGCCCTTATAATAGCCGTCTCCGCCGCCTACGCCGTCTTTCTGATCCGCGAACATCGGGCCGATCTTACCGACGAGCGAGTGACGACGTCCGAGATCGAGACCGGCGGTAAGGCAAAGGAAGTGGAGGTTCGACCACCAGCCCGTACCGTAGTGAGTTCCGTAAAGCATCATCTCCGAATCGGTCGCGCCGCGCGCCCACATCGGATCCCAAGCGTGGTGTCCGCCGTCTTCGCCGACCGCGTCCTTATCGCCGGACATAATCATATAGCCGAGCGAAGCGAAAGGCTTGATCTGCGACTCCGACGCCTCCTTCCAATTGATACCGGCGTACGTGCTCCAGCCCGAGAGCGTGTCGTCATTACCGTTCATACCGAGCTGACCCATACCTTCGAACTGCAAGGAGATTTCGTCGGTAAGCTGCGGAACGATCTTGGCGCCGAGAAGCATGCGATTCGTCCAGGGGTGCTTATCCCCTCTGTACTTGAAAGCGTGAGTGTACTTATCGATCGCGAAGAGCTGATACTTGACCGCATCGATTCGCGAGGACCATACGACACCGGCGCCGAAATCGTCCATTTCGCGCTCGGCTCCCGGATAAAGTCCCGACATCGATTTGTGACGACCGCGCTCCGTGCCCCAGCGAAGCGGATTATCGTCGAAGTTCACGAGCGCGAACATATCGATCTTGGAAACTTCGTCGACGTGGTAGGTGAAGCGCGCCATATCGGTATAAGTCGAGCGGCTTCCATCGCCCGGAGTACCGTCGATGAAGATATGGTTGAGTCCGTAGAGCATAAGGAGATCCTGACGACCGACCTTGAAGTCGAACTTATCGTCGAAGAGTCCCGTACCCTCGAGAAAGAGATTGTCGATAACGACTTCGTCCGGGAAGTTGTTCTTGCGATTATGCGGTTTCGGCCAAATATTCCAACGGAATTCGTCGGTGAGCTTCATGAAAAGGCGGTAGTGATCGAACTTCACCTCTCCCCAAACGTCCGGGCGGAAACGCATGTGGTTCGTATACTTACCGGCCTTGTTGGCATAATTGTAGCCGCCGACCGCGTTAGGTTGAGCCTGAGGAGCGTTACGAATGAATTCCTGACGAACGCGGAGATCCGCGCCGGCGTTGAATTCGAGATCGGCGAACGCCGCGGAAGCGAGCGCGGCGAAAGCGGAGAGAATCACGAGCTTTTTCATGGAGTTCCGTTCTTGGAATTATTTGATGGGAAGAAGCTTTTCCTGACCGTTCATGTACGGACGAAGAACTTCGGGAATCGTGACCGAGCCGTCTTCGTTGTAATTCTGCTCGAGGAGCGCGACGACGAGACGCGGCAAAGCGACGCCCGAGCCGTTCAAGGTGTGGCAGAGCTTGGTCTTGCCGTCCTTCGGGTCTTTGAAGCGGCAATTGAGGCGGCGCGCCTGATAATCGGTGAAGCAAGAGCAGGACGAAACTTCGAGCCACTGCTTTTCGCCGGGCGCCCAGAGTTCGAGGTCATAGCACTTCGCTGCGGAAAATCCCATATCGCCCGAGCAGAGCTGGAGGACGCGGAAATGAAGCCCGAGGCCGGTAAGGACGTCCTCCGCTTCCTTGACGAGAATTTCGAGCTGGTCGAAGGAAGTGTCGGGATGAACGAAGTTGACCATCTCGACCTTATCGAACTGGTGAACGCGAAGCATGCCGCGCGTCATCTTACCGGCCGATCCCGCTTCACGACGGAAGCAAGGCGTATACGCGGTAAGCTTGATGGGGAGGCTCTTTCCGTCCAAGATATCGTCGCGATAGAAGTTGGTAACCGGAACTTCGGCGGTCGGGATGAGCCAGAAGTCATCGATCTGGCAATGATAAAGGTCTTCCGCGAACTTCGGAAGCTGACCCGTACCCGTCATCGAATCGGAGTTGACGACGAAAGGAGGAAGCATTTCCGTATAGCCCTGTTTCTGACAATGGAGGTCGAGCATATACTGGATGAGCGCGCGCTGGAGCTTCGCGCCCTGCCCGAGGATGATCGGGAAGCCCGTACCCGTGAGCTTGACGCCGCGCGGGAAATCGAACATACCGAGCTTCTCGCCGATAGCCATGTGATCGGGAATCGTGTACTCGGGGTCTTTCCATTCGCCGACCTTACGGACTTCGAGATTGGCGCTCGAGTCGAGCCCCGTAGGAATTTCGGGGGCGGGAATATTCGGGATCATGAGCAAGGCTTCGCGAAGATCGTGCTCGACCGTGGCGAGCTCCTTATCGATCTCGGCGATGCGATCTCCTACCTTGCGCATATCTTCCTTCGCCGCGGCGATGTCGCCGCCTTCCTTGGCGATCTTGCCGATTTCCTTCGAAGCGGCGTTGCGCTTCGCCTTCAAAGTCTCCGTTTCGCCGAGAAGTTCGCGGCGCTTGGAATCGAGGTCACGCGCCTTTTCGAGCTTGGCGCGCTCAACTCCACGGCGGTCAAGCGCCGCGGCAGTATTATCGAAATCGTCTCTTAATTTCTTGATGTCAATCATTTTTCGCTTCCTTTAAGAAAACTTTGATATAGTATATCATTTTCTAAACCAAACCGCCATACCCTTTTCGATCTTTGCGGGGTTCAGTTTGTCTCCCGGAATGATCTTGTCGCGGATGACGTAATAAGTATCGCTCTTATTCCACTTCGCGCCTGCGATTTGCGCGGCGGTTCTTCCCGGCATCACGCGTCCTCTTTCGGCATATCCCGGCAAAGCTTTCAGTTCCGCTATCGTTCTCGGGGTCTTCGCCGCGACCACTTTAGGAGCCGGCTTCGTCGCCGTCACGGAAGCGCTTTTCTTTTGCGGCGCGAGCTTATTCGGCGCGCTTTTGGTCGCGGCGCCGGTCGTCGCCGTCGCGCTACCTCCGCCGCCGAATTTCAGCCACCCGAACCAACTCGAGCTCTCCTCGCTCGACTTCTGTGGAGTAGGCCTCGCCGATCGCATCGCGATTACCTTAGCCTTCATCGTATCGACGTTTCCATAAAGTACTCTCTGTAAATAATCATCCCCGACCACGAGGCGCTTCGCTCTCGTATCGGGGTCGAACTTCATTCGAGACTTAAGCCCCAGAAATTCTCTTACGCTCGGCATCGCGAAAAGCATTCCACATCGTTTTCTGCCGCGGTGTTTCTTCTTCTGCCATTTATTGGGCATTCCGTAAGCGACTTGACTGTGAGTGACGACGCGCTCATCACTTAAGCGATACATCGACTTAAGTTCGGTTACGAGATCGCGAATCGCGCCTAGTTGTACCGAGCTCATCTCCTTATCGTGATATCCAACGCACTCGATACCGATCGAAAATTTATCGACATCCTCTTTACCGTTCCACATCGATCGCCCGGCATGAAACGCTTCGCGGTCACGATCGACGATACGATAAATCCTACCTTCCTCGGTCACACAAAAATGACATTCGCCGCGGTCGGAGAGTTTGTTGAGCGAACTTTTGGCGGGAGCTTCGGTCGTATGCAGGACGATAAGCTCGGTAGAGGAGCGAACGGCTCGTTCGGGATTTCGGGGACTACGATACGCGTTCGACGCGTCAATCGCCGAAAGAGTAAACGGCAATGATAAAACCGCCGCGAAGAATAGTAGTCGTTGTGCCATTCTCTGGTGGTGCCGGAGGCGGGACTCGAACCCGCACGTCAAAAACTTGACAAGGGATTTTAAGTCCCTGGTGTCTGCCATTCCACCACTCCGGCAAATGCGTATGGGCGGTATTTTATCATTTTACCGCCCATCTCGTCAAACCGAACGATTTCGGTTCGGATCAAAGATCTTCCTTCGAAATGACTTGGAAGTCGATTCTGTTCGTCGCTTCGTAAAGGACACCTACGTCTCCGTTCTTCAGAACGGCCATATCGGAATAAGCGCTATAGTCCGGACAAAGCAAGACGCCGTCGCTCCAGCTCTTACCCTCGTCGTTCGAAACGCGAACCGTGACGTGGTCACGTCTATTCGACTTGCAATTCGAGAAAAGAAGCTTATTCTCGCCGTAGCGCATAATCTGAGCATTGCAACGACCATCTTGGAGATTCGCATCTTTATGAGTTTGCCAGGTCTTGCCTTGATCTTTGGAAATGTGGATCGTGCGCGGGCCCGGCCAGTCGGGACGAGAATTGATCATCCAATCTCCATTCGCGAGTTCGACAATCTTACACTCGTCACCGCTCTTCGTCGAAGTACCATACGCCTTCCACGTCTTACCATGATCGGGTGATCCGAAAATCGCATTGCGACCCGGCCAAACGTGGACGAGCGTATGGAGCAAAGTCCCATCCTTCGTCTGGACGCCGGAGCCCGAAGAGATGAAAATGAAACCGCCCTTGCTGCGGTGACCGGCGAACTTCCAATCGGGATCATCGAACGCGATATCCTCGGTGATATCACGAGGCTCCGACCAAGTCACGCCATTATCTTCCGATTCCTGAACGTAGAAACGATACACGCCTTCTCCCGCGTTCTTCAAAGTCGACCAATCCCACACGTTATAGAAAAGGAAAATCTTTTTCGCTTCCATGTCGACGATGAAGCTCGGGTCCGATCCCGACCACTTCGAGCTTTCCGTCCAAGGCCAATGATATGAATACTTAGCTTCCGACCAAGTTTTACCGTTATCGCTCGAACGACGAATCGTGATATTGATCGGCTGCTTCGCGTCGAGATCGCCTCCGTGATAAGTGCGCGCATCGCACGCCGCGACGAGGTCTCCGTTCGGCGCGGTGCACAAAGCGGGAATACGATAGACTCTTATTCCATTATCTCCGTTATTCCAGAGCGTCTGAGCGGGAGTCACCTCCGCGAACGAGCAAACTCCTACCAACATCATCGATAACATGACCAAGTGCTTCATTCTTTTATCCTTTCCCTTTTTATCGTTGATCGTTATTGGTGCGACTGACGGGGTTCGAACCCACAACCTTCGGCTTCGGAGGCCAACGCTCTATCCAATTGAGCTACAGTCGCGTTGATTGATGACTACTCTCATTCTTGAAAATCGCTTTCTATTATATCATATTTACGTCCGCGCGACTCCATGAATTTTTCGAATTCCGTTTCAGAGTCGAATTCTTCGATTTCATCGGGACGATCAGGCTCTACCATCAGATACCTGAGCGCCGAAGAAGCGATCGATTTGAAAATCGGGCCTGAAGAGTTTCCGCCTTGGTGGAATTTCGTCCGTTGCTCGAAGTCGAGCGTGACGAGGACGACGAGCTTAGGATCGGTTGCGGGAACGATTCCACAGAACGTCGCGCGATACAAAGAATCGGAATAGTGTCCGTTAATGACCTTCTGCGCGGTACCGGTCTTACCCGCGACCGAATAACCGCGGATCGCCGCGCGACGAGCGGTACCGTTCTTCGAGGCGACGCCGAGCATGATCGCGCGCATTTGCCGCGCGGTTCGCGCGCTGATCGGGCGCCCGAGCGGTTCCGGCGAATTCTTCAAGATTTCGGTACCATCGGAAGCGACGATTTTATCGATAATATACGGACGCATTCTAAGACCGTTATTCGCGATTGCCTGATACGCGCTCACAAGCTGCATCGCCGTCACGCTCACGCCCTGCCCGATCGGAGCGCGCGACCATTTGACCTTATCCCATTTTTCCCAATGCGGAAGGATTCCCGCTTCTTCGCCCGGGAGTTCGATTCCCGTTTTTTTGCCGAAGCCGAACGCGCACATATATTCATAGAGCTTCTTCGGTCCTAAGTCGACGCCGAGCTTACCGATAACGATATTCGACGAATGAACGATCGCGTCGGTGATCGTCATCGTCGGCTCCCACGTATGCGAACCGTCGCTGGGGAGGCGATAATACCTATCGTCGTTTCGGTTCGTGCGATATCTCGTCTCGGGCCTGACGAGGCCCGTATCGATAGCCGCCGCCGCGGTTATTACCTTCATGACCGAGCCGGGCTCGTAAGTCAAATTCGTCACGCGATTGCGCTTCGCCTCGTCGCCGGCCTTGTTGTATTCGCTGGGATTGAAATCCGGGAACGACGCGAGCGCATAGATCGCGCCCGTCTTCGCGTCCATCACCACGCACCATCCCGACCCCGCGCCGTACTCTTTAATACCCTTCTCAAGAATCGATTCGACATCGCTTTGGATATTGTGGTCGATCGTAAGATAAATGTCGGCGCCCGGACGCGGATCGATCGAGATTTCGCGTTTATCATAGAGTTCGCGCCCACGGGCATCTTTTTTACCGATGATCTTACCGGGGATGCCGGTCAAGTCGCGATTATAGCGCTGTTCGATACCTGCCGAGCCGACATGTTCGGCGTTCACCGAACCTAAGACATGACAAAGCGATCGATTGTGTAGATATTCACGAATCTGCCGATCTTCGATCGCGATACCGGCGACGAGCTTCGAGTCGCAGATCGTGCGATTCGCGTCGGCATCGGAAGATATGGCCAAAAACTGATAACGATTCTTGACGTTATCGGTCATATTCATGATTTTCTCGTAATCGAGCGAAAGCGCGTCAGCGACCGTCTTCATGATCGCTCCCTTGTTGCGCCGACGCTCGCCGCGCTTTTTCACGACGGTATTGGTAAGCGAAACGGGGTCGAGGCGATACTCCCAAACCGGAACCGATTTCGCGAGCGGATATTCCTCTCCGTAACGATCGTAAATCGAACCTCGAAGCGCCGGGAGCTCACGTTCGTAAGTGTAATCGGGCGCGACGATCTCCTCGTTCAAATGCGCGCAAACGAGCCGATATATTACGTATACGACGAACGCGGCGAGTAACGCCTCGAGAAAGAGCAATCTACCCGAGCCCGCCGCGAGAGCTTTCATCTATGCTGTCGATAGGTGGAGGTGGAGGCCATGCGCGACTGCGAGCGCTTTCTCGCGAGCGCGACCGATTGCTGGCCGGGCAAGACTTTACCGTCCGAAGTAAGACGAATGATCTGATGCGGATGCGGATAGGCCATCTTCATACCATGGAGGCAAAGACGCTCTTCGATCTTGTCAATCGTCTTAAGCTCCTGCCATCTCGCGGCTTCGCGAACCTTTTGATCCTCGAGACTCTTGATCTGACGCTCCTTCTCGCCGATAGCGTTCGTGACCTGTTCACAGTTGGACTCGGCGATTGTATTAAGAACCACGGCAACCGCAATCAAAACAACCATGCCCAAGATATATCCCGAGCCGACAGCGCTTCTCGACATACGCTTGGTTACGCGTTTGTTTTTCTTTCTTTTGATCATTTGTCCAAGCCTTCCATTTCCGTTACGCGGAGCTTGGCGCTGCGCGAACGCGGGTTGAATTCGATTTCAGTTTCGCTCGCTTGGGCCGCCTTCCTGGTCACGGCCCTAAGCCTCGGAAGTTCGCCTTCCCAGACTTCGCCTCCTTGTTGGAGGGAACGCATCTTGCCGACATGCGCGGCGAAAAAGCGCTTTACTTTCGTATCGGTCAGACTCTCGAAGGTGATTACCGCGAGTCGTCCTCCCGGAGCTAAAATCTCAAGCGCGCCTTCGAGCGAGCGTTCGAGCTCGCCCATCTCGTCGTTCACTTCCATCCTGAGCGCCTGAAACGCGCGCGTCGCGGGATGATGAGCGCCGTGACGACCGAGAACTTTCTCGATAAAATCGGCGAGATCCGTAGTCGTGGCGAAGCGCTTACCTTCGCCGCGCGCTTTCACGATCGCCTTCGCGAGACGCTTCGCGCCCGGCTCTTCGCCGAGCTCGCGGAAAATGCGCGTCAGCTCTTCTTCGCTTTCGCCGTTCACGATATCCGCGGCGCTTCTGCCTTCCGCTTGATTCATGCGCATATCGAGAGGCCCCATGCGCATGAAGCTGAAGCCGCGCTCCGCCTCATCGAGCTGCGGCGAGGAGACTCCGAGATCAAGCAACACTCCGTCGACTTTATCCCACCCGTTAGCTTTCGCTATCTGCGCGATATCCCCGTGATTCCCCTTAACGACGGTAAGACGCCCCCACTCTTGACCTTCCCCTATCTTCGCCTTCACAGCAGCAATCGCCGCGTCATCGCGATCGATGCCGAGCACTTCTCCGCCCGCTTTCAAAATCTCGTGAGTATGTCCCGCGCGTCCGAGAGTCCCGTCGACATAGCGTCCGCCTCGCTTGGGCGCGAGGCCCGCGATGGTTTCCTTTAAGAGGACGCTGATGTGCTTTCCCTTTTCCATTAGAATTCGAGTTTATCGAGCGCGTCGTTGAGAGCCGAGATGTCGACAGCTTCTTCAGGTTCGATCGCCGCGAGATCCCAGAGCTTGATCATACGAACCGAGCCGACCATCGCGACGACGCCCTTCAAATTCGCGTACTTTAAGAGACGGTCGCTGATACGAATACGACCTTGAACATCGAGCGAAAGCTGCTCCGAGACGCTGCCGAGGACTTGAAGCGCTTTATTGAGCGAGGGATCGAAGAGCGCTTTTTCGCGAAGCTTACTTAAGCGCATTTCCATCTCGGCCTGCGGAACCAGGTTAAGGCACTTCTCCGCGCGATCGGGCATCACGTAGACATACTGCGGTGAGCCCATCGCCGCGCGCCATTCGCTCGGAATGGTGAGACGCTTCTTGGGATCGAGCGCGTGATCGAAGCGTCCTACGAGAACGCTCGAAACGGCTACGCCAGTCGACAGTGCGACACTCTCTTTGCCTACCTTTGACATTTTATGACACTATTATACACTTTCCCCCACCACAATGCAATAGCAAAGTTAAGAAAATGTCAGAAAATATTTGAATCTCAACCCGCCGCGTAGCAGATTTGGGGAGGCAAATTTGGGGACAGTCCCCCATATTTTCTTTGGGGTCTGTCCCCGTTTTTCTTCTACGTTTGCCTTTACCTTGTGACGGCGAATTAGCCCGCAACCGTGCTCCTGACTGATAAGAGCCTCGCTTTCGGCGTCTACGGGTTT
>JAKSOZ010000048.1 GCA_024405265.1 Kiritimatiellia bacterium
CCGTAGACGATCTGGAGGAAGAGTTCGCGCATCGCGGTGTTGATCGCGTCGCAGACGAGGTCGGTGTTGAGCGCCTCGAGGAGCGTCTTGCCGACGAGGATCTCGGACGCCATCGCGGCGGAGTGGGTCATGCCCGAGCAGCCGATCGTCTCGACGAGGGCCTCCTCGATGATGCCGTTCTTGACGTTCAGCGAAAGCTTGCAGGCGCCCTGCTGCGGCGCGCACCAGCCCACGCCGTGCGTGTAGCCGGAGATGTCCTTGATCTGCTTGGCCTGAACCCACTTACCCTCTTCCGGGATCGGGGCAGGACCGTGATTGCACCCCTTCATGAGGGGGCACTGGTGCTCGACTTCAGTAGAGTATACCATTTTAGTGTCCTTAACTTAGTTGATTTGGTTAAATCTTAACTTATCGCGTATTGTATCATCTTTCCCGCGCGCACGCAAGGGCTTACTTGAGACTGGCGCCGGTAGAAGCATTACCTACATAGCGCGAATAACGCTCAAGCCAGCCACCCTTAATGCGCGGAGACCAAGGCTTCAATTCCTTCTTGCGCTTCGCGATTTCGCTCTTCGAGAGCTTCGCGTTAATCGCTCGATTCGGAATATCGATCGTGATCTCATCGCCGTCTTTAAGAAGACCGATAAGGCCGCCTTCTGCCGCTTCGGGAGAGACGTGGCCGACGCAAGCGCCGTGAGTCGCACCGGAGAATCGACCGTCGGTAATGAGCGCGACCGACTCTCCGAGCCCCGCGCCGATAATGTAAGAAGTCGGCGCGAGCATTTCCTGCATACCGGGTCCACCCTTCGGACCTTCGTAGCGAATGACCACGACGTGACCGGGTTTGACCTTACCGCCCAAGATCCCTTCGCAGGCTTCTTCCTGCGAATCGAAGCAAATCGCCTTACCTGTGAAGTTCATCATAGAAGGCGCGACGCCTCCCTTTTTGACGACGCTGCCGCGCTCGGCGAGGTTGCCCCACAAAACCGCGAGACCGCCATCCTTCGAATAAGGATTATCGAGCGTGCGGATAACGTCGTCATCCGTGATCTTCGCGGCCTTGAGCTGCTGTCCCAAGGTCTTACCCGAAACCATCGGAGTATCGAGATGGAGAAGCTCTTTCGGAAGACGCTTCAAGATTCCCATGATGCCGCCGGCGCGATCGAGGTCGGAGACGTGATAATGTCCCGAAGGAGCGAGCTTGCAAATATAAGGAGTGCGCTTCGAAAGTTCGTTCATGCGCTCAAGCGTGAAGTCGACATCAGCTTCGCGAGCGATCGCAAGCGTATGAAGAACGGTGTTCGTCGACCCACCCATCGCCATATCGAGCGTGAGCGCATTATCAAGCGATTCCTTCGTAACGAGATCTCTCGGAAGCGGACCACCCTTCTTCGCCATCTGAACAATGCGCTTCGCCGCAGCCTTCCAGAGCTCTTCACGCTTCGGGTCAATCGCGAGGATCGAACCGTTACCGGGGAGCGCGAGACCGAGCGCTTCGTAGAGACAGTTCATCGAGTTCGCCGTGAACATTCCGGAGCAAGAACCGCAGCCCGGGCAAGACGTCTCTTCGATTTTCTCGAGATCTTTAGCCGTGATCTTACCGGCGTTCTCCGCACCGACGCCTTCGAATACGGTGTTAAGATCGGAGTCTTTCTTCGTAAGCGGATGTTTACCGGGCGCCATCGGTCCACCCGAGGCGAAGATCGTCGGGATATTGACGCGAAGCGCGCCGAGGAGCATACCGGGAACGATCTTGTCGCAATTGGGGACGCAGATCATCGCGTCGAAGCAATGGGCGCGCGCAATGGACTCGACCGAATCGGCGATAAGTTCACGACTCGGAAGCGAATACTTCATGCCCTGATGAGCCATCGCGATACCGTCGCAAACGGCGATCGTGTTGAACTCCATCGGGACTCCACCGGCTTCGATGATCGCCGCTTTAAGGAGCTCGCCGACTTTATTGAGATGGCAATGGCCGGGAACGAACGACTCGTACGAATTGCAGATACCGATGAACGGCTTCTTCATATCTTCGCGCTTCATACCGGTCGCGAAGAAGAGCGAGCGGTGAGGCGCGCGTTCTTTACCCTTTTTAACGTTATCGGAAATCATTTCATTTAGCCTCCGGTTTCTTGAAAATGTAAATCTTGTTTTCGTTACCCGCGATCAAACGTCCGATATTGGCGCGATGTTTGTAAACGATGAACGCGGCGATTAAAGTGACGAGCACACACTGCGCGACGTTATGGTAGCCGGCGTTACCGAGAATCGGAAACCAAATCGCGATACCGATGAAAGTCGCCGCACCGCAGGAACCGAGCGAAATGTAGTTCGAGCATGCGAAGAGCGCGACGAACACGAGGAAGGTCACGCCCATTAAAGCGGGAGCGAGGCCGAAAAGCATCCCGGCTCCGGTAGCGACACCCTTGCCGCCTTTGAATTTCATGTACGGAGTAAGCATGTGCCCGACCGCGCAGGTCACGCCGACCGCGAGCGCGAGCCACGCGATTTCAGGACAAAGGCACTTGCAAAGATACGTCGGAGCGAAGCCCTTCATCATATCGAGAAAGAGCGCCAAAAAGCCCCACTTCTTTCCGACGGTGCGAAAAACGTTGGTAGCTCCGATATTCTTTGAGCCGACCGTACGAACATCGACTCCGCGGCACTTTCCGATAATGAAACCGAAAGGAATTCCGCCGATAAGATACGCGGCGAGAAGCCAAACAATAATAGTTGTCGTCATTTTACAGATGATCCTTTCCTATGAATTCGCACGGCGCTTTCTTCGCGCAAAGACCCTGCACGAACTTAACGCCATAACAAAGATGAGACGCGAAAACGCCGAACGCCGTCAAAATCCAAGTCAGCGGATTCAAGGCGAAAGTCGTTATCAAAAGAAGTATACCATAAATCGCATATAAAGACCATAACCAAGGTATCGCCAAAAAACCAAGCACGAACACCGACGGCACGAAATACGCGAGATGAAGCGAGTTCGACGGGAAGCGCTTCACGAAGTAACCGCGATGAAACGCATAACGCGAAAGCTGACGCAAATGAGCGCCGAGGAAAGCGCGGCGATGATGATTTACGACAACCCAAGGATCGTACACGATTCGAAAGCCCGAATCGACGATATCCTTACAAAGAAGCGTATCCTCACCGGGCCAGAAGTCGGTTCTGAAGCCGCCGATCTTGTCCAAGACGGACTTACGAACGAAGAGATTGCAACTTGGAAAATCATCAACGTCGCGCTTGACTCCCCCGGCAACATAACGATAACGGTAGGAACCGGCTACAAGCACATTCGAATAGATTCTTCCGCCGATCTTCGATAAATACGAATCGTTGAGCGGAGTCACGCCGGGGCCTCCGAGCGCGCCTATCGTTTCTTCTCCGAAGTATTTGATCGCGTATTCGAGCCAATGAACATCAGGATAGGCATCATCGTCGATGAACGCCACGATCTCTCCTTTCGCCTCCTTTATGCCGAGGTTACGCTTCTCCGCCGGCCTTACCTTACCCGTCTTAGAGTCGGGCAGAACGATCACTTCGAAATTCCGATAGGTCTGCTTATCGATCGCCGCGAGACACTCCGTCAGCATCGCGCTTTCATTCGGACATGCGATCACAATCGAGACCAGCGGTTCATGAGTCGGTCGACGCGGCACTTCAGCTTTCGCATAATACTTCAAAATCCTAAGCCGATAAAAAACGGCGAGCGAATCTTTCGCCATATCGAAAACGGTCTTCGCTCTAAGACATCCGAACTTAGAACCGAAGCGAATAACTACCGGAGCTTCAGCGACCGAAGCGCCGCGATCGGCAGCTATCGCCAATAGTTCAAGATCGAACGCGTAAGTCTTAACGAGCATCCTATCAAGCGCCGCCTTGAGAATATCGCGTTTGAAAAGCTTCATGCCGGTCTGAGTATCGGAGACCTTAAGTCCGAGAAAGATTCGAACCAGCGAAAAGTAAATGAAGCTGACGAGACGACGATGCCAGGGATATTTGACTACGCTTTTAGGGTGGCGCTTCGAACCGATGACTATGTCGGCATTCTTCGCGGTCAATCGTTCGAAGAACCACGGCGTCTGCTTCGGATGAATATCTAGGTCTCCATCGAGAAGCATCACGTAGTCGCCGGTCGACGCGGCGAAACCTGCCTTCAAGGCAGCGCCTTTACCGCCGTTTTCCGCGAGTACAACGGGAATAAAAACAACAAGATCATCGGAGCCGAGTTCTTCGCAGATTCTTTTCAGTTCGGTACCGTCGGAAGATCCGTCATCAACCGGGATCAACTCCGTGCGAACTTGATGCGAACGAAAAAGCGCCGCGGTTTCAGCGAGATTCTTCTTAAGCTCGTTTTCAAGATTGTAAGCCGGCATGATGACGGAGAGACGACCATTACCGATCGTCTCTCGCGTCAATTTCCATTTCTCTTCGTTTTTCGTCACGTTACATATTACCGATGACCGCCTTGATACGGCGAACTCCGGCGGACGACGCTTCTTCCTTCTTGATCTTAAAGGACCCAAGCTCCTTCGTGTTCTTGACGTGAGGACCGCAGCAGATTTCCTTCGAGATATCACCGATCGAATAAAGCGAAACCTGATCGCCGTACTTCGCGCCGAAGAGCGCCATCGCGCCTTCCGCCTTCGCTTCTTCGACCGTCGTCATCTTCATCGTGACGTCGATTCCCTCTTCAATCCACTTGTTGACGAGCGCTTCGACCTTCTGCTTTTCTTCGTCGGTCATCTTCTGGCCCCAAGCGAAGTCGAAGCGAAGACGCTCCGCCGTGATGTTCGAGCCCTTCTGATTCGCAGTCGGTCCGAGTACCTGATGAAGCGCCGCGTGAAGAAGGTGCGTCGCCGTATGCATGCGAGTGACGACTTCGGAGTTATCCTGAAGACCGGCCTTAAAGGAGCCCGCCGACGTCGTACGCGAAAGTTCCTGATGCTTCAGGTTCGCTTCGTCGAAGCCCGCCTTATCGACTGTAAGACCATCCTTCGCCGCCATCTCAAGCGTAAGTTCGATCGGGAAGCCGAAGGTATCGTAGAGTTTGAACGCGGTCTTACCCGAAATCTGGCTCTGGCCGTGAAGCTTGAGCTGCTCGGCGACCTTATTGTACATCGCCTCACCCTTATCGAGCGTCGCGTTGAAGCGCTTTTCTTCCTGCTCCAAGTCGGCGCGGCATTGTTCCAAGTTCGCTGCGAGCTCGGGATAGACGTGCTTGTACTTTTCGCAAATGACTTCCGCCATCTTGACCGTGAAGCCCTCGGCGATACCCAATATGCGGCTATAACGAATCGCGCGGCGAATCAAGCGGCGAAGAACGTAGTTCGCGCCGACATTACCGGGCTTAACGCCGCCCTTCGGATCGCAAAGAATGAAGGTCGCCGTGCGCATGTGGTCGGCGATAACGCGACGCGCCTTGAGCGACTCTTCCTCCGAAAGCTTCGAAACGACTTCGGCGCTCGAGAGCTCATCGATCTTCGCCATAATCGGCGCGAAGATTTCGGTATCGTAAACGGTCTTGGCGCCCGTCATCATGCAAATCGTACGTTCGACGCCCATGCCGGTATCGACGTTGTGACGACCTAACGGGACGAACTTGCCTTCTTCATTCTTGTTGTACTGCATGAAGACATCGTTCCAAATCTCGATGAACTTGCCGCAGTGGCAACCGGGACGGCAGTCGGGGCCGCACTTTTCCTTGCCCGTGTCGATGAACATTTCGGTATCGGGGCCGCAAGGACCCGTCGTGCCCGCCGGACCCCACCAGTTATCCTCGCGCGGGAGACGATAAATACGCTCATCGGGAATACCGAGCGACTTCCAAATCTCGACCGCTTCTTCATCGGCGGGAATATAGCCCTCATCGCCTTCCTTGCCTTCGCCGCGGAAAACGGTAACCGAGAGCTGCGAAGGATCGAAGCCAAGCTTGGTGGTAAGGAATTCGAACGACCACGAAATCGCTTCACGCTTGAAATAGTCATTGAGCGACCAGTTGCCGAGCATTTCGAAGAAAGTTAAGTGCGCGGCGTCGCCGACTTCGTCGATATCGCCCGTACGAACGCACTTCTGAACGTCCGTGAGGCGCGTTCCTGCGGGGTGAGGCATCTGGCCCATCAAATACGGCACGAGCGGGTGCATACCGGCCGTCGTGAAAAGAACCGTCGGATCATTTTCGGGAATGACCGACGCGCCGGGGATGATCTTGTGCCCCTTCGATTCGAAGAACTTAAGATACATGTCGCGGAGCTGATCCGCCGTGAGATTCGTGATAGCCATAACAACTTCCTTTTGAAATCTTAAAGATGTATTATACCATTTTTCTCAGACGAACGCGAGAGAGAAAGCGCACATAAAGCGTTATCGGTAAAATCGTCAGAATGAAGCACGCGACATCCGATACCGGCATACATAGCCATATCGCGAATGTCTTATCATCCATGAAATAAGGTAATATCCAAATTATCGGAAGCATCACAAAACCCTGACGCATCGTCGAGAGCACAACCGCCATCATCGGCCTGCCGATGCTTTGGAAAAAGGTGGTCGCTACTATATTAAGTCCAATACACCATAGCATACAATTGGAAAGCTGGAGATCTCGTGAAGCGATTTCTACTAGCTTCGTATTATCGGAAGATACGAACAACTTGGTTACGAGTTCGGGGAACGGCGGCACTACCAATAGCACCGTCGCCGCTATACAAATAACCGTCGTGACCCAAAGTCCCAAAATCAGCGCCGAACGAACGCGGGCATAATTTCTCGCGCCCCAATTGTAACCGATAATCGGCTGAATACCTTGTTGGGCCCCAAGAACCGGCATGATCGTCAAAATAAGCGCACTCTGAAACACGCCGAGGGAAGCGATCTGTGTTGTAGCGGCAGCTTCATCTATCGCCCATTTCGCGAATGCCGCGGCAAGTGACACGTTGATCAGCGAACCAAGAAGATGTTGGAAAAACGGAGCGAAGCCGATGCCGGCAGCACGAACGAGATATTTAGGATAGATGAATACCCGACGAAAATGAAACGCTACGTGACTACGACGAGAAACATAATACCAAGCGGCGTAAACGAAGCTTAAGAACATGGCGATATTGGTCGCCCAAGCAGCTCCGGCAATACCAAGCTTCAGTCCGAAAATAAAAATCGGATCGAGAATCAAATTAGCTCCGAAGCCGATAATCATACAGGTCATCGACTTCATCGCGCTTCCTTCAGCTCGCATCAACGCCGACAATCCGAAGGAAAGATGAGAAAAGATATGCGAAAAAAGAACGATCTGCATATAGAGCTTCGCATCTGCAAATGCCGCCGCGCTGACCTTCGCCCCTCCGCACCAACCGATAATCGTATCGAGGTTAAAGAATATGATCGGCATTAACGTCAGGAAGAACAGTAATTTAAGCGCCACGAGTTCTCCGAGAATCTTCTCACAGGCAACTCGATCACCTTCTCCGAGCTTGATCGACAGGATGGCTCCGTGTCCGGCACCTACAAAAACGCCGAAAGCGCCCAACAACATGGTAATCGGCATCGCGAGTGTCAAAGCCGCAATCGCCGACTCTCCGCATCCTTGCCCGATGTAAAACCGATCGACAACCGAATAAAGCGCATTCAGACTCATCGCAACTAAAGCCGGCCAAGAGTATTTCAAAAGAAGGCGTCCGAGACTTCCGGACGCCAACTCTTCAACATTCTTAGAAGACGATCGCGACATTCGGCAGCGCCCTCCTGATTCGAGACATTTCTTCCGCGCTTAAATGAAGCTCACCGAGCTGCAGCGATTTAAGGGATTTCCAAGCCGACAAGTCGTTCGGTAAACGATTTATCCTGGTACGAGTAAAGGAAAGGTGCAATAACCCCGGCTTCTTGGCAAGCCAATCAGGAATTTCGGAAATCGGATTAGACGAAAGATCGATATCGGTTAAAGACGGTAAATCTTTTAGCGTATCCGGCACCGACTCGAAACGATTCGCTTTCAGATAAATTCTACGAAGTTTGGTAAGTTTACTAAGATCCGGAAGCGAAGAAAGCGTGTTTGAATTAAGTCTTAACCATTTAAGCTCAGCAAAATCCGCCAATCTATCAACATTACCAAGCGAATTACGATCCAGATTAAGATACACCGCTTTCTTATTGATTTCAGGCAAATCTACAAGCCCTCTATCGCTTAAATACACTCTAGAAGTCGGATCCACGGTTTTGTACGCGGGCTTCGGCTCCTTAAAGCAACCCGCAAGCGCCACTAGGACGCTTGCGAGTGTTACGCTAACGCGCCAATTAAGCATTAGCGGCAGCGGCAATAATACCGGCGAAATCAGCCGCCTTGAGCGCGGCACCACCGATAAGGCCACCATCGATATCGGGCTTGGCGAGAAGTTCTGCAGCGTTACCGGGCTTCATCGAGCCACCGTACTGAATGCGGACAGTCTGAGCGGTTTCTTCACCGACGAGCTTCGCGAGGGTCGCGCGGATGAGAGCGTGGACTTCCTGAGCTTGATCGGGAGTCGCGGTACGGCCGGTACCGATCGCCCAAACGGGCTCGTATGCGATGACGAGCTTGGCGCAGTCGGCGGCGGTGACATCCTTGAGGCCGACGTTCATCTGACGAACGATGACTTCTTCGAGCTTGCCTGCGTCACGCTCTTCGAGCGTTTCGCCGATGCACATCATGACCGTGAGACCCGCAGCAATAGCGGCGCGCGTACGGAGGTTGACGGTCTCGTCGGTCTCGCCGAAATACTGGCGACGCTCCGAGTGGCCAGTAATGACATAGTGGCAACCCGCGTCGACGATCATGCCCGTCGAAATTTCGCCCGTATAAGCGCCCGATTCTTTCCAATGGCAGTTTTCAGTACCGACGCCGACCTTGGTTCCGGCGGCTGCGTCAACAGCGGCGGGAACGTCGATAGCGGGCGTGCAGCAAACGATTTCGACCTTGTCGCCGTATTCAGCGGTCGCCTCAGCGACGGCCTTGATAAGGGCGGCCGTTTCAGAGGGCTTGACATTCATCTTCCAGTTACCGGCAATGATTTTCTTGCGGCTCATGTTATTATTTGACCTTTCTGTACTTGATTTTTGCTTCTTTAAAGATTTTACTGACAATATCGAGAAACGCGTAGTCTCCACCGTAAACGACTTCCTTGATACCCGACGATATGATGAGTTTCGCACAGGTAAGGCAAGGCGAAATCGTCACGTAAATAGTCGAACCGTCAATCGCCGCGCCATTGCGCGCCGCCTGACAAATCGCGTTCTGTTCGGCGTGAACACAAAGACATTCATCGAGCCCCTTTCCACTTTCGACTTTTCCTGCGCAACGCGGACAACCGCCTTCAAAACAGTTCTTAAGTCCCGAGGGTGTTCCGTTGTAGCCCGTCGAAAGGATGTGATTATCCTTGACGATAACCGCCGCGACATGACGACGCGAACAATTAGAGCGCTTCGCCGTCACTTCGGCAATTTCCATGAAGTATTCGTCCCAAGATGGACGAGAATCGACAATCTTCTTCTTACTCATTGGGTGATATTATATCATAATTTCGCGGACAAATCATCCACGAAAAATGAAAAATACAGCTAGTATAATACAAACTGCCGCGGCAGCGTAATTCCACGAAACCGCTTGTTTCATTACAAGCATGGAAAAAGGAACAAATATCAAGAGTGAAATTGCTTCTTGGGTAATCTTAAGCTGTTCAAGCGACATCGTTTTAGAGCCGATACGATTCGCGGGGATCATAAAGCAATATTCGAAAAGCGCAATGCACCAGGAAACCAATATAACTTTCCAGAGCGGAGCCGAGCCCATAGACCTTAAATGCCCGTACCACGCATAAGACATGACGAGGTTAGAACAGGTCAATAATAAAACCGTTATCCAATTGATGTTATTCATGATTGTTGCGGCGTAGACGATGCCGTGGATAAAAGCCGGCGTATCCCCCGAACGAAGTGAGCTTTGCGAAGCAAAGTCGCTAGAGGGGTGCGGCCGTAGGACGATGCCGTGGTTTTTTATTTCTACCTTGCGTAGAAATAAAAAAGCCGGCAGCGTCCTACTCTCGCACGGGCGAGTCCCGCACTACCCTCGGCGATGGAGCCCTTAACTTCTGTGTTCGGAATGGGAACAGGTGTGACAACTCCTCTATGGCCACCGGCAAAAACCGTT
>JAKSOZ010000049.1 GCA_024405265.1 Kiritimatiellia bacterium
TCAATTCAATACCGTGAGCCGCTCGGGGGACGGTAATATATTGAATGGGGGACGGCAATGATTTAAGCCGGTCCCGATATTGATTTGAGCCTGTCTCGGTATTGATTCGATCATACCCCGATACGTAACGCGATTCGTCGAATCGCGTTAGCGATAAAGTATAAGTGATAAGTGGCGGTGGGGTTAGGGTTTAGAACCTTCAACCTCCTTCACTTATCATTTATCACTTATCGCTTATCACTATTCCGTCCCCCTCCAGTCTAAGTCCGCCTAAAGGTGGTAGCCGCTTACTTTGATAAATGCAACTTCTCGGCGACGTATTTCACATCCTTATCCGTGACGAAGCTCAAGAACTTCTCGAATTGATCGGCTGCAAGCGACTTGAAGCTGTCGCCGAGTTTGAAACGAGCCATCATGTGCTCAATCGCGAGATCAAGCGCCGGCTTAAGCTCATCCTCGGGGATGGAATCCTTAAGATGGGTGATGTTCTTCGCGAGAATCTTAGCGCCGCGCTCAAGGAGTTTTTCATTCTTACCCCACTTCGCGCCGAAAGTATCGAACTCATGCACGAACTCGTTATTCACCACATCCGAAGTCTTGCGCAAGCTGTCGATCGAGAAATCGGGATATTTGACCATAAACTTGGTATTGATCTTCGGAATACGTTCGATCGCTTTCTGTTCGGCAGTGCTCAACTTTCCGCTTTCTTTAAGCTGATTGATCAAGAATATTGCCGAAGCGCCGATTTTCTTCTCCACGGCTTTTCTACACTCGCCATCATGATCGACGATACACTCTTCAAACACTACCGAGAACGCCTGAATAGGATCGTTTTTCACATTATTAATGAAGGCGGACGTATTCATCATGATACCGTTTTGGACATCCACCATAACCTTCGCCAGATCTTTGGCAATATCCTTAACGATCTTATTGAATTTCGCGACATCATCATCATTATCAAGATCGAACTCGGCCTTAAGCAGCTCTTCCGCCTCTTGATAAACCTTAAAACCATCACGATCTTCCAATGGAGGCCGCTGGCGGTAAATTTCATCCGAAGGCAAATAAATCTTCTTGTAAGGTTCGAGATTCTTAAGCAGTTTCTCCTTAACCGCCAGAGTGCTGAACTTCCCGTCTTCTCCCTTGCACATATCGGCTACCAAGCCTTCAAGCTTCGCATTCGTCATGTCATATTGGAATTTATCCATCGGTTTACCGACCAAAACAAGCGCATCTTCCGAATCGACGTCGTAAATAGGAGTCGCGTCATTATCATACGAATCCACTCGGAAAGGATTCTTTTTCTCCTCTTCGGTGGCAAGCGACGCGTCGAACTTAAGTCCTCTCAAAACCCCTTCGATCTTTCTGAGCGAATCATTCGCGCGTTCGATCGCGTTCTGGAGGCGCAAAAGCGACTGCGCGAAGTTGTTCACGACCGCGGGGATCTCGATCAAATGCTTTTGCAAAATCTTGACCGCCGCCGCGAAACGAAGACCCGTGTCATTCGCCGTGCCCTTGGAGAAGACCGCGTTCAGATCCGCAATAACCGCATCTTTATCAACTGTCTTCTCCACTTTAAGGCCAAGACCTTCAAGCTGCTTGAGGAAGTCTCCGCCATGCGTCTTACCGATACCGCAGTACACGAGCGAGCAGATCAACGATTTACGCTCGTCGTCGGAAAGCTTCATCGCGTTACCGAAGTCAATGAAAGTCATCTCGCGCTCGGAGGTCATGATATTTCCGTCATGAAGGTCGCCGTGAACAAACCCTTCTCCTCCGTCCTTCGGGAAGAGCGCATACGCTCCCCACTTGTATGCGAGTCTGACGAGATCTTGTTGGCGAGTCTTGGTCGAACCGTAAAGGTGCAAGAGTTCATCCTTCGCGATAACGAAATCGTTAATCGAGCCGGTCTTGTAGTGCTTACCGTGCTTGAACGGAGCGAGCGTCTCCTCAAGCTTCTTTTCAACGCCCTTGAAGAACTTTTCGCAGGTTATTCCCGGCGCCTTACGAATAATCGCCGTCATAACCGACGGTCTCGCGATCGGATGAAGCTGCATCGAAACGATGCGATTCATCGACACATCAAGCGCATCCGGATCCGGCGGCTGAATCGTGTCGTACGCGCGACCAGTAGCGACATTTTCCGCTTCCTGCGTCAGATCAAGTTCCTTCAAGATCCCCTCGAGACGACCATCGAAGCTCGTATCATTAAGAACATTATGGATGAAATCGATTTCGCGCTGAGCGTAAGTCTGGACATTCGGCCTCAAAAGCTTGATAACGACGTCCTCGCCATCGGGATTGCTGAGCGTCTTGATTCGGCAAAGAAGCGCTTCGCCGACCGAAGCGGCGCCAAGCGACTCCTTGACTTCGATTCCGGTAATTTGCCCGTTCGAGCGCTCGATGATATCGAGAAGCTGACTGCGGACGATATCGGTCGAGATATGAGGAAGGCTATCCTTGATTTCGGACATCAAGTTCTTGAACTCGTTCGAAACCGCGCCGGCGGGAATACCCTGAAGCATCTTGACGAAGACGGGGCCGGAGTTCTTGACGAGCGAGGCGATACGCTGATAATACGTCGATTCCGCGCCGGTTTCGTTCTTCACCGCGGCGAAAAGAACGCGCTTATCAAGCTCGCTCATCTTGGTGAAGTAATTCGTCATCATCTTCTTGAGGAAGGCGCCGTAGCCGCTCGTCATATCGATCGACTCGGTACCGGCGAGTTCCTTAAGGCTAGTCATATCGGGAGTCGACGCTCTGGGGCTCGAAAGCGAGTTCACGAAGTGAGTCGTGAATTCGTCCTGGAGCTTCTGCATCTCGGCGTTGATGACTTCCATCTTCTCCTTAGACGGAGCGATGATCGGAGTCGTCACGTCGAGCGTCTTGACGAGCGAATCGACCTTATCCTTGCCGAACGCTTCAAGCCGCGCGAGCGAGTCGGTAACCTCCTGAGAATAAACGAGATTCGAGTCGAGTTTGAGCATGCTTAAAAACGACGCCATACCCATATCCCGGTTTTCAATCAGCGCCTCTGCAAGATTCCTCAGTTCCGCGCTCGACATACCGGCGAGCTTAACGGAATCGAGCTGGCCATATTTCTTCGACGCGGCGATCGCTTTTACGATCATGATCGAGTAGCGACGCACATCGCTCGGCTTCGCGTTTTTAAGCGCAATCGAAAGTTCTCCCGGCGCTTTAGTCACGATAGTATCCGCATGGCGGAAGATCGTCTCCTGCATTTGAGAGACGATGGCCTTCGGCGTAATCGCGAGATATTTCTTCACTATCTCGTTCTTATCTCCTTTGAGCGTCGCTTCGATATTCCCGTTTTTAAGGTGAGTGAGCGTGATATCGACGTCTTTGAGCTTGATTGTCGCCGTTCCACCGGGCGCATCGACGTAGTTCATCGCGTTAATCCACTCGCGAATTTTCGAAACGTCCGGCGGTTGCTGATTTTTCGCGAACAGAGGTTCGATGCCTCCTTCCAAAAGCGAAAGTACGGAATCGAGCTTATTGGAACTCGCGATAAAAGCGTTGAAGCCCGCTTTATTATCTTCATAGATCGAATATTTCCCGACCGTGAAAAGAAGCGGTAATTTACCCTTCTTATTGTCGGCAACCTTATCCAATACGGCCTTATATTCTTTCTTGGATATCTCGGAAATACCCTTTTGGAAAGCCTCGTCCGCTACCTGATTAAGTCCACCCGCCTTGCCGCCATTAATCGCATGAAGAAGCGAAACGATTCGCGCCGTATCTTTTCCACCCTTGAGGTTCAATAGTCCGTCTTGAGAGAGCCCTTTCAAAATCTCGCCCGCATTGTACGTGCCGAAGCCGGAAATGAGTTGCCTTTCGCTTTGCACGAGTCCTTCATCGGTATCGGAAGCGAGCTTGAGCGAGACGAGACCTTCCACGAGAGCCTTGGAGTCCGGGTTCAAAAGCGAAACCGGGAAGTCGTTCGCCGCGAGACTGCGGATGAACTCGGTCGCGAAAGAACGCTTTTTGGCGAACGCGGTATCGACGAACGGCATAAACGAGCGAATGCGCGTAACCGCCGCGCTATCAAGCTCGGAGAATTCTTCCTCGCTGAGCCCCGTCTTTTTAAGGAAACTCATTATCAAGTCTTCCTTATCAAGCGTCGTCATGTTATTGAATCCGACGAGCGCGCGTATAGGCGCTTTGAGACTATCCAAAGTCTTCTTTTCGGCCTCTTTCTCGGCTTCTTCGACCATAGCGCCCATAAGCTTAACGAGCTGTTTCGCGTTACCGATTACGGTCGCGCTCGCATCCAAATCGGAAGCGTCGTTATTGCGCTCGATTCCGATCAAGAGCTTTACGAAATAGCCACGAACATCACCACCGCTGATCTTATGCTCGGCACCGATCTTCGCGGTAAGCGCGGCCATATAATTCTTGTCGAATGCCGCGCTCGAAAACTTGGAACTCGAGGCGCTCTTATTGAAAAGCGGAAGCAGCTTCTCAAGCTCCTGTGCGAGATTAGCGCCTTCCGTGCCGAAGTTCTTGAGAACGTTGATCGCGCCTTTGTACTTGCGGTCATTGCCGAGCGCGGGGATCTTGCTGCCGCGATTCGCTTCGCGATCACGCGCAAGCTCCGCCTCCTCAAAGTTCTTGATAGCCGTATCTTCGAGCGAAGGAAGCGGCTTTTCGCCATCAAGCACGACCGTACCCGACTTAACGCCGTCGATCACGCACTTCACATAAAGTTCAAGGCCGTTTTCGATTTCCAGTTTCGCGAGACTCTCATCAGTTTGACCTTCCAACTTATTCAGACCGATATTAACGAACTTCTCGGGAATCGAAGCTTTGTTCCCGAAGGTATTATCAAGGACTTTCCCAAGAGTCGCTTTTTCAGCACCGCTTAATTCCGAAGCATTTACCAACCCCTTCAAGAAGCTCTTCGAGCCGATTTCGACGCGACGCGTGAAATTCTCCGGATCATGAAGACCGAAGCGAGAGTAGACCTTAAAGCTTTCCGGCTTCGCTACAACCGCGACATCGTTCGATTTGGCTAAAAGCTTGAAATCTTTCAAGGTTTTTGAAATCTTGTTAGATTCTGCCTTGTAGTTATCGAGCATGACTTTAAGCGAACTTAAATCAATCGTTTTGCTTGATGAAAACTGCTGATCGATGGATTCTTTCGCCTTTTCCAGATCTTTGATTGCCGTCTGAGTCTTATCGATGAAATCATTGAGTTTCTCGGTTGCCTCTTTGTGTTGTTTATCTATCTCATCAAGCGTATTCTGCTTCGACTCGACGACAACCGTCTTCTCTTTAATTTCATTATTAAGCGCTTTCAGCTTCAACGGGTCGTTCTTTACCTTTAGATCATTCGATTTGATGTTGATTTCTTTGTCTATTTTTTTGCAAGCACTCCATCTTTGGATGCGACGACCAAAGTTAAGCCAACCTATTTTCTCGTTTTCTAGATTTTTCTTAGTGCTCTCCATAACTTCGATATCGCCCTGGAGATTACTGATTTCGGTTCTCTCGCGCGTTGCTTGGTCTTGCAGTTCTTTGAGCGTTGACTGATCTTCATTCAGCTTGTTCTGGGCGTTTAAAGTAAGCTTATTATCATTACTGACCAGTTTACTCAATTCGTCCGAGCTTTTTGTCCTCACATTTTCCAACTCGTTTTTGAGTTCGCTTACGATACCCGTGATGATTTCGTCGCTTTGCGTCTTGAATCCTTTAGAATATTCCGCGGCGTAAGCGTCTTCGATCTGCGCGATCGGCAGCTCGACCTTGCCGATCGTCTTGGTCTGATTCCAAGCGAGCTTGGCGTATTTTTCGCACATGTCCGCAATGAACTTCTTCTCGTCTTCTTCCGAGATAAACGTAAGATTCAGCTTCTTCGCCCCTTCGTCGACGCGGTCTTTCTCGCTCTTGACCGCCGTAGTCACATCGCTTTTGATCTTATCGTGAACATCCTTGACGAACTGGCCCTGCGAAGTACGGAAGGCTTCACCGATATTCTTGGTATCGATTCCCTTCTCGCCTTGATCGACCTGACGATTCCACGCGGCGGCTTTCGCCTCGGTCTCAAGGCCGCTTTTGATCTCGCCTTCCATAGATTCCGGCATCAGCTCATCATGAGTCTTATCGCCCTGCATATCGTAAAAAGCCTGAAGAAGCGCCTTCTCGGCATCGATCGTGTCCTTGACGATCTCGGTAATCTGCTTATTGACGACGTTGATATAATCTTTGCTCGCGAGCATTTCGAGGCGGTCGATTTCGAATTCCGCGAATCCCCACTGAGCGAGGTGTTCGTTAGAAGTCTCGCGCTCGAGCTTGTTGAGGAAGTTCAGGACTTCCGGTTCTTTCGCGTGCTCCGTCTTCAAGCTCGCGATGTTCGCGCGGATAGTATCGATCTTCGCGAGATAAGCGCTCTTCTTAAGTTCTTCGGCCATCGACGAGGCGACCTGCTTAAGACCATACGCCGCGGCACATTTGCTCGAGCCGCTCTCGAGATTCGCGTTATCAATCGAGTTCGTGATCTCTTCAAGCTTCGCGTTCAAGCGCTCGCACAAATCGCCATAGCTCGTCGCGCCATCGATCGCTTCATTTATGGACGAGATAATCCCGGAAACGAACTCGTCGTTAAGCGCCGCGGCATCACTCGAAATCGCGGCGAAAGTCGCCTGCAGATTCGCCTTAACCTTGCCAAGGTCTCGCGAATCTTTCATTACCGTATTGATAGCGCTACCCATCGTCTTAAGCTGATCGGTAACGGTGTTCTCGCCCTTCTCGCTCATAAGCGCGATATTGACTTCGGAAGAGATGATATGAATTCGGCGAGCCGACAACGGACGTTTATCGGAGGAAATCGTCTGCAAAGCCTTCTGAACATTCGCCGGCAATTCCGATACGTTCTCCTTGCCGAAAAGCGACACGATCGAATCCTTAAACGCTTTGTGGGTCGAGATATTGAAGTTCTTCTGTTCGGCACCGCGAGTAAACTTGTGAATCGCGTCGTCATTCGCGGCGGAAACGGTACGACCGTTAAGTCGCGCTACCGCATTGGCGTTTCTAAGATCTCCGTTATTCTCCCGAAGATCCTGATTGGCGAAATTGACGAAGCTGGAATAAATATCTTTAGCGTCTGCGATATTCATGGGATCTACTCTCTCCATTGCCTTAACGTTCGTTTTTTACGACGACGTTGCAATTATTATCTCGAAATTTTCCTAGTTGCCGATAAGTCAGATAATCAACGTTTATCGGCGAGACGCTGATTAGAAATAACGTTCGTTATTTTCTAATTCGTATTATAACACATGTTACCCTTACAGCGCAAGGGGGAAAATTCAGAGGGATTTACGCGACAGATTGAGGTGGGTAAGTTCGCGATAAAGCATATCGAGGTAAGGGAGATGAACACCGCGGGACGCGGCGAGTCGTAACGGCTCACCGCAAATCGCCTCCACCTCCATCTCGCGCCCCGCGCGATAGTCAAGCATCATAGACGTCATGTAAGGCGTCATCTTATCGGTCATCTCGATCATCGCCTCGGCGAAAGCGTCCGGGATCTCGCGACCGAAAGCCGCCGCTCCCTTTTGCACTTCAGCCATAAGCGAGCGAAATAGCGGACGAAGCGTTTTATCCGCCACCATCTCCGCCGTAGTCGCGTTCAAGACGACGCTCATTCCATTATAAGGAATATTCCACATCAGCTTACGCCAGCGTCCCAAGAGCAAATCACCGAGAACCTCATTCTCGATTCCCGCTTCGGTCAACAGATCGGAAAGCGCTTTTAAACGCGGCGTTATCCCCTTCGCGCCGAAATCAGTCGCGTACTCGCCCAAGGTGATCTTACCATAGTCGAGATGCTTAATAAAGCCGGGACCGACCTTGTTCGAGCAAATAAAGCAAAGTCCGCCCAAAACACGATCCGCACCGACGATCTTAGCGATTTCATCATCTGCACCGAGTCCATTCTGCAAAGTAAGCACCTGACCGTCGTCAGCAGTCACAAGCGGAAGGATCGTCTTCAAGATATCGTTCTTCACCGCTTTAAGGCCCACGATCACGAGATCGCACTTCGGCATTTCCGCGGCGCTTTTATAAGCGTTCACTTTCTTAAGCTCAATATCGCCCCTTACCGATTCGACTTTAAGACCATGCGTTTTCACATGTTCGTAATCGGAATGGAAAAGAAAGTGAACTTCATTCCCGGCCGCAGCGAGTCTCGCACCGTAATAACCGCCGATGGCGCCGGTACCGATTATACAAATTTTCTTGAACATTTCGGTCAGCAAATCATGATAACTTTTTCAGCGCGACAAGAGTCCGGTCGTCCACTCGCCGATAGTCTTACGAGAGACTTCCTTCAAGCCCTTCGCCTCATACGCGGCGAGAACTTCAGGATAAAGCTCGGTCAAGATACCCGAGATAATAAGTTTATCGGTAACGCAAGGGACGATTTCGTCTACGAAACGAATCAAGAGCGGACCCAAAATATTCGCGACGACGATATCCGCCGTCGGAAGAGCCTTCTTGACCTTCGCGCCGAGACCGTACTTGAAGAATTCGATTTCAACCCCGTTCTTCGCGGCATTCTCGACCGAAGAGTCGACCGCGTCTTGATCGACGTCAAAACCGACCACCTTCTCGACACCGAGCTTCTTCGCGGCGATCGAAAGTATCCCAGAACCACAACCCATATCCAAAAGAGAGGTGTAGGATTTAGGTGTAGGTGTAGAGGCGGAAGTGAGTTCGTCGATGAATTGAAGACAGGCTTTCGTGGTTTCGTGCTTACCCGTACCGAACGCCATACCGGGATCGAACTTAATCACCGCGACATCTTCCCACTCAGGCTGAACGAGAATACGCGAGGAAACGAGCTCGGTTTTGAAATGACGGCGATAAGCGAACTTCCAATCCTGATCGGCGATTTCCTCGATCGCCACAGGAGCATCGACTTCGACGATTCGAAGCGCCGCTTCGAGCGCAGCTTTAGCCTCTTCAGCCCCCTCCTCACAGAAAATGCGCATTTCCGCGAGCGGCTTTTCAATATCGCGGTAAGATGACAAAATGAAATCCCCTCCATCGAAAACCTCGAAGAGGGGATTCACTTTGCTCTCGTCAACGGAGCAAGTTACTTTAAGCATCTTACGCCTTCTTGGCGACGAGCTTCTTAACGACCGCGGGACGCTGAACGAGAACGCGAACGTCCTCATCACCCATAACGGCGACGTCTTCTTCCTTCATACCG
>JAKSOZ010000005.1 GCA_024405265.1 Kiritimatiellia bacterium
TTCGTGACGGGAAATCATCCCCTCCGAGCAAGGCGACGATTCTAGGCTAGAGCGGTCGTGAACTTAAGCTAGAGAATCGCTTTTCTCTAGCTAGCGCGGCACCTCGCGTTAGCTAGAGGTCGCCGGTTCTCTAGCTAGAGTTCATCGCCGCGCTAACCTAAACTCGACTCTTGCGCTAGCTAGAATCGGCGCAAGCCTAGAGGGTTAATCTTTCGGGGTCTGTCCCCGCTTACTTTGAATACTGAAGCCGCTTCAATTCAATACCGAGAGCCGCTCGGGGGACGGTAATGATTCGATCGGGGGACGGTATTGATTTGAATGGGGGACGGTAATGATTTAAAGCGGTCCCGATATTGATTCGAGCCGACCACGGTATTGATTCGATCATACCCCGATATGTAACGCGATTGCGAGCAAATTCGCCGACACAAGGTAAAGGCAAAAGTAGGTCACTCGGCGTTATACCAAGCCGTAAGAGTCTTATTGAATTCGACGCGCGAGAGCGAATTCGCGAGCGCTTTAAGCTCTTCGGTGCGGTTTACCGCCTCCATCTTAAGGACGCGGCGCTTTGTAAAGGGCGAGACGAAGAGCCAGAGCGCAATCGACTTCAGTAGCGTGAGCATGAAGTCGGGCGAGGACTTTCTTCCCGCTCGGCTCCAAATCGACCCCCAAAGCCCGGTCGTTCTGACGGTAATCACTTCGGCACCCTCCGGCAAATCGCGGCAAAGATTGTAGGCAAGCTGGCGAGTACCGACATCTTCCTCCCCATCGACGTAAATATGCCCCGAAGGATAAAGCTGCACGTTCTTACCTTCCTTCAAAGCCTCAATCACGTTCGCTTCGAGGCCGCGAGCCTGCTGCGCGCCTTCGCGACTACGATGAGCGCGAAGATCGGGAACGGGCACCGCTTCGAGCGTCCTAAGCGCGGTCGAGCAAATCGGAACCGAGAAGAAATCCTCGTCGCAGAGCGGACAAAGGCGATATTTATGAAAGACGAACGAAACAAGGAGCGGATCGACCAGCGCCGGGTGGTTGGGCATAACAAGCAAGCTCTTCCCCTTCTTCGCCGCTTCGTCGATCCCGACTTCTTCGATCTTATAACGACGGAAAAGAACCCACCTCAACGTCTCTATGCCGACCGACTTATAGTGGAAGATAAAGTAGACGGGCGCGATGAACATAACCAGGAAGAGCGCCAGGAAGAACGCGCGCGGCGAAAACGTGAAACCGAGGAGCGCGTAAACTACCGACGCGAACAGCATGAACGTAAACGAAACTTGATTGAAGTAAGCGAGCATCGTATTCAATTTCGGGCCCTTCACGACCTTCTGAATCTCGGTATCGAACGGAAGCTTGAAAAAGCCGAGATCGAAAGCGAGGACGCCGAGAATCGCCGCGAAAGTGATCGGGCACGTCGGAGGAACGAAGTAAAGAACGAGCAAAAGCGCCGCGCCGATCCAACCCGTCAAGATACTCGCGCCCAAAAGAAAGTGCTTTTTATCGACGAAGCCCGCGATTACCTGGCCCGCGACGATACCGATCGCCGCCGCGCAAAGGAGCATACCCGTATGAGTCGAGTCGAGGCCCATGACCTCCTTACCATAAGTAAGTACGCCCATTTGGAGCATGGCCCCGGCGAACCAGAAAACGGAAAGCGTGATAATGACCGCGTTCATACCGGGATAACGCGCGGCGATTCGTTTCGCGCGCCTGAAATAGCGAATCGGGCTTACCGCGTGGAGCTCCTTATTGGGCTCTTCGTCGGCGGTAGTGAAATAGCTCATGATAAGCCCGAGCACGGCAAAAACGGCGAGAAGCGAGTACTTTACGCCGTCTCCCGGAATATCGCTCACGAAGGAGCCTACGATCGTGCCTAAGAGTACACCCAAGAACGCCATCCCTTCCATACCGCCCATGCCGGTCGAAATGCGCTCTACGCCGCCGATATCACGAACGAGCGCGTATTTGGAGGGAGAATAGAGAGCGCTCTGAAGCCCCATCAAAAGCACCGCGCCGACTACGAGCGAGGGAGAATGGAGATAAAAGCCGATAATAGCGACGATCATGATCGGCAGCTCCGCCCACTTCGCGAAACGAACGACGCGAAGCTTGGAAATGACTGCGGTAAGACGATCGGCGAGCGGAGACAAGAAGATATAGGGAAGAACGAGCGCGCCAGCGGTAATCCCCATGAAAACCGGCTTCATCGCGGGATCCTCAATCCAGCCCATTACCGTAAAGCTCGCGAGCGTCTTGAGGAAGTTATCATTCACGACGCCCAAAAGGTTCGTGAGAAAAAGCGGAGCGAAGGATTTCTGTTTCATAACATATCTCCCGGTGGAGGCGCGGCGAAAGTGACGCTGCGGCCGGTTTTAGGATGATTGAAAGTAAGTTCTACGGCGTGCAAAAGCTGACGAGCGGGTCTCGGACGAAGATAGCCGTCCTTTCGTTTATCGCCGTAGAGTTTATCGCCGACGATAGGATGACCGAGCGCTTTCGCGTGAAGACGGATCTGGTGCATTCTCCCGGTTTCGATTCGAAACTCGACCATCGAAACGCTTCCCGCCTTTTGCAAGACTTCCCAGTGGGTCACGGCGCTCTTGCCCTTGATCGGCTCTCGTATAGTTCCTTTTCGAGGATTGATAACTCCGTGGACGATTCCGAGATACGTCTTTTTTATCGTGTCGTGGCGCTCGAATTGTTCTCTTAACGCGTAATACGCCGCGTCGGTTTTCGCGAAGACCATAACGCCGCTCGTCTCTTCGTCGAGACGATGAACGACTCCGGGACGTTCGACGGAACCGACCGCTTTCATCTGCGGACAGAGTTCGACGAGAGCGTCGGCCAGGCTCTCCGACTCGTGCCCCGGAGCTTTATGGACGAAAATCCCCGCCGCTTTATTGACGACGAGGATTTCGTTATCCTGATAGATTATATCAGGCTTCACTTCGCGAGATAAGCGTTGATACCCGCGGCAGCGCGGCGTCCTTCGCCCATAGCGAGAATGACGGTAGCGGCGCCGAGGACGATGTCACCACCCGCGAAGACGCCCGGCATCGAAGTCATACCGGTCGCCTCATCGACGAGGATATGGCCCTTCTTGTCGACGTTGACTTCGGGGGTAGTCGCGGCGATAAGCGGATTCGAGCCCGAACCGACGGCAACGACGACCGTATCGACGGGAAGTTCGAATTCGCTGCCTTCGATAGCGACGGGGCTACGACGACCGGAGGCATCGGGTTCGCCGAGTTCGTACTTGAGACACTCGATCGCGCGGACAAAACCCTTCTCATCGCCGAGGACGCGCTTCGCGTTCTCAAGGCAGTGGAACTTAACGCCTTCTTCCATCGCGTGATGAATTTCTTCGGCACGCGCGGGCATTTCGTTCATGCTGCGACGATAGACGAGGTGAACTTCTTCCGCGCCGAGGCGAAGCGCCATACGAGCGCCGTCCATCGCGACATTGCCGCCGCCTAAGATCGCGACTTTCTTGCCGTGCCAGAACGGAGTCATCGAATGCTCTTCATCGTAGGCCTTCATGAGGTTCGCGCGAGTAAGATATTCGTTAGCGGAGAATACGCCCATCAAGTTCTCGCCTTCGATGTTCATGAACTTAGGAAGTCCCGCGCCCGTACCGATAAAGACCGCGTCGAAACCGTCTTCCTTCATGAGGTCGGCGATCTTGCGCGTACGACCGACGACGAAGTTCGTCTCGATCTTGACGCCCATCGCCTTCAAATTATCGACCTCGGCCTGAACGATGCGCTTAGGAAGACGGAATTCGGGAATACCGTAAACGAGAACGCCACCGACCTTGTGAAAAGCTTCGAACAAGGTGACGTCATGACCCGCACGAGCGCAATCCGCCGCGCAAGTGATCGAAGCGGGGCCACCGCCGATTACCGCGACCTTCTTATCGGTCTTGGGGGCGATGACCGCTTCGGGATTCTTCGCGTTATCGGCGCAGAAGCGCTCGATACGACCGATAGCGACGGCCTTACCCACATCCTTGAACATCTTGCCGACCGTGCAATACTTCTGGCACTGACGTTCCTGAGGGCAGACGCGTCCGCAAACGGCGGGAAGAAGCGAACTTTCCTTGATGATCGAAAGCGCCTTGTCGAAGTCACCTTCCGCGGCAGCAGCGAGAAAGTCGGGAATACGAATCTTGACGGGGCAGCCGGAAACGCAGGGCTTCGCGGGGCAGTTGAGGCAGCGCTGAGCTTCCTTCTGAGCCATTTCGGCGGTGTAGCCGATGGCGACTTCCTGCATGTTGCGAGCGCGAACGATCGGATCCTGCTCGGGCATCGCCTGAGGAGGAATAGCCATTCTTTCTTTTGCAGTCATAAGAGATTCTCCAAATTCAATATGTTAGGGTTCGGGGAAGACCGGTCTTCCCCGTCAAGTTGTCACTTACCGAAGATACCGGAACGGCACTTGTGAGCTTCTTCTTCCTTCTTGAAAGTTCCGAGGCGCTGAATGAAGTTATTGAAATCGACCTGATGCGCGTCGAATTCGGGTCCGTCGACGCAGACGAACTTCGTTTCGCCGCCGACCGAGACGCGGCATCCTCCGCACATACCCGTACCGTCAACCATAATCGCATTCAACGACGCGATGGTCTTGACGCCGTAGGGCTGAGTCGTAAGCGCGCAGAACTTCATCATGACGGGCGGGCCGACGATGACGACTTCATCGGGCTTATCGGGGCCTTCGCAGATTTCCTTAAGAGGCTCGGTAACGAGACCCTTGCGACCGTAAGAGCCGTCGTCGGTCACGATAATCACGTCGGGGGAAATCTTGCGCATTTCCTCTTCCATGATGATAAGCTCTTTCATGCGAGCGCCCATGATGATCGTGACCTTGTTGCCGGCCTTCGCGAAGGCCTGAGCGATCGGGTGCGCGGGGGCGACTCCGATACCGCCGCCTACGACGACGACGTGACCCTTCTTCTCGCTAGTCGAATAATCCTGAATATGGGTGGGCTTACCTAAGGGGCCGACGAGGTCGGCGATCATATCGCCTTCGTTAAGCTGGCCAAGCTGCTTGGTCGAAACGCCGACCGTCTGGAAAATGATATCGATAGTTCCCTTTTCAGCGTCGGCATCGGCGATCGTAAGCGGAATACGTTCTCCCCACTCGGATTCGACGCGAAGAATGATGAACTGACCTGCCTTGCGCTCCTTGGCGATTAAGGGAGCGTCAAGCGTCATTCGGAAGACATTCTCCGAAAGCTGACTCTTCTTTAAAATCTTCGTCATTTGAATAACCTTTCGATTCGCTAATATAGGAAGGTATTATACTATTTTCTTAGTCTGAACTCAAGCTTAAGCGTAGTATTTCCATAGAATTCCACGCCCTTGACCGCGTCTAGCGCGGCCTTGTCGAGCGCGGCAAAACCGGAAGTCGAGAGAATCTCCACGCTACTCACTTTCCCCGACTCGTCTACTTCGATTTTAAGTTCAACGATTCCTTCTTCGCCCTTAGCGCGACTTCGCCGCGGATATACGGGTCGAATCGGAGACTTGGGTCCCTCGGGAGCGTCGACATGAGCCTGAAGCCGAGCGGGCGAAACGAGTTCTATCGCCTCTATTTCGGGGCTAGAGACTTCCGCTTTTTCAAAGTTTTCGAACGCGCCTTCCACCGAGCGCTCGAGTTTATAATCTTCGATAGCCTCGCTCTCACCGGGCGAAGGCAGTGACGCGCGCGACGCTAAGGGGAGCGAAACGAGCTCAGGCGCTTTCTCGTCTTCGAAGTCCGACTCGCTCATCTCGACGAGCGTCACGTCGATCATGATCTCGCGCTCTTCCTGACGCGCGCGATATATAAAAAGTCCACACACGAGCGCCGCTATGACACTCGTGTGCAGAATTACGGATACAAATATCCCAAAAGTGAGATTACTTGTTTTTATGACGCTGCGCCTTCATACGCTTGTCGTATTTATGCTTCGACATTTTTTTGCGGCGTTTCTTCTTGATGGAACCCATGGTATTCTCCTTAGTTTTTTGTATTTCTAGCTAGCTATTAGAAAATGATTTTATTGAGCGGAAGTTCGATGATACCCGTCGCGCCGGCCTTGATAAGCTGAGGGATGAGATCGCGAACCTGACGTTCTTCAACGACGGATTCGACCGCGCACCATGCTTCGTCGTTAAGCTTGTTAACGGTAGGAGCGTGAAGAGCAGGAAGAACCTTCGTAACCTTATCAAGATTCTTGGTCGGGGCATTCATCTTGATAAGAACGCGGCGCTGAGCCTCCAAGGCTCCCGTAAGGAGCATCTTAAGCTGTTCGAGCTTCGCCTTCTTCTTAGCGTCCTTCCAGCTCGTCTTGTTGGCGATGAAACGAGTGGTCGAAGTAAGAATCGTATCGACGATACGAAGATTGTTCGCGCGAAGCGAGCTACCGGTCTCGGTCAAGTCGACGATCGCGTCGACGAGTTCCGGAGCCTTGACCTCCGTCGCGCCCCAAGAAAACTCCACGTCCGCCTTAACGCCGTTCTTCTTCAAATAGCGCTTGACGAGGCCGACCGCCTCGGTAGCGATACGCTTACCCTGAAGATCCTGAACCTTCTTGATCTTAGAATCGTTCGGAACGGCGAGAACCCAACGAACAGGATTCGAGGTAGCCTTCGAATAATTAAGCTCGCAGACTTCATGGACATCGCTACCGTTCTCGTAAACCCAGTCGTAGCCGCAGATACCTGCGTCCAAGAGACCGAGTTCAACGTAGCGGCTCATTTCCTGCGGACGCAAGAGACGGCACTTGATTTCCTCGTCATCGATCGAGGGAATATAGCTACGCGACGAGCAAGAAACGTTAAAGCCCGCGCGCTTGAAAAGCGCGAAGGTCGATTCTTGCAAGCTGCCCTTCGGTAAACCTAATACTATTGCCATGATTGGGGAATTATATCATATTTTCTCTGCGCAAGTCAAACAAGGCAAACGAAAACGAACCGTAATTCGAATTGGTCGGAGCGAGAGGATTTGAACCTCCGACATTCTGCTCCCAAAGCAGACGCACTACCAGGCTGTGCAACGCTCCGAATCTTTCGTTTATTATATCAAAAATCAGTCGGCCTTCGCAAGGACCGTAAGCGCACGAGCGAGCATCGACATATCGGCCTTACCCTGATCGAAATCGTTCTTAACGCGCTCATAACGGCGCTGGCACTCCTCACGCGAGGCCGCGCGAACGACGACGTCATTAACGATACCGGAAGCGATTCGGTTGACGCCCATATCGGTCGGCGACTTGTACGGACACTCTTCGCCCATCATGCGCTCCCAAATCTCGCGGAGAATCGGATACGCTTCAACGTCGCGGTTGTAGTTCACGCGAATTTCGCCGTGAGCGAGGAAGTGGTGCGGGTCGATCTGGTTTTCATCCTTGAGCTCGAGAGTCGCCGCTTCGTACGCGACGTTCACCGGGTGCATTAACGGAAGATTCCAAACGGGGAACGTCTCGAACTTCGCGTATGCCGCCTTGTTGCCGCGCTTGACTTCATGATAAAGCATCGTGAGGCAGGTCGCGAACTTACCCGAGCCCGGGCCGGGACCCGTAACGACGACGATCGGCTTCGAGGTCGGGATATAGTCGTTACGGCCATAACCCGAATCGGAAACGATGGTGTTAAGATCGTTCGGATAGCCCTTGATCGGATAGTGATAAAAGACGTCGACGCCCTTCTCTTCGAGAGTCTTCGCGAAAGCGCGAGCGGTCGGGTGACCATCGAAGCGCGTGATCGCGACGCCGCGGACGGAAATTCCGTATTCCTTCATCGCCGCGATGAGCTTCAAGGTCTCTTCTTCGTAAGTCGTACCGTAATCGGCGCGCATCTTCTTCGCTTCGATGTCGCCCGCGTAAATGCAAAGAACGAGTTCCGCGTCGTCGCCGAGGCTCTGGAGAAGACGAAGCTTCACGTTCGGGTCGTAGCCGGGAAGGCAGCGAGCCGCGTGATTGTCGTTCATAAGCTTACCGCCGAATTCGAGGTAGAGCTTACCGTATTTCGCGGCGCGGCTCTTGATTTCGGCGGCCTGTTCCTGCAAATATTTCTCGTTGTCGAAACCGATCTTCATCGTCCCATCTCCTTCAAAATCTTCTCGATCTCACCTTTGCAGCGCCCGCAACCGCCACCGGCCTTCGTGAAGTTCGTGACTTCCTCGACCGTCGTAAGCTGATTTTCGGTAATGACGCGGCGGATTTCGTTCTCGGAAACGTTGTAGCATGTGCAAACGACATGCTCTTCCAGATCCTTATTCTGAACTTCGCCAGTCTTGTAGTTCTTGATCGCGGCCTCGAGCGCTTCGCGCCCCATCACGGAGCAGTGCATCTTCTGCGGAGGAAGTCCGCCCAAGTATTCGGCGATCTCGGCGTTCGTGATTTTCGAAGCTTCTTCGAGCGTCTTACCGATGACCATTTCAGTCAATGCCGAACTCGAAGCGATCGCGGAAGCGCAACCGAAAGTCTGAAACTTCGCTTCGGCGATTTTGCCGTCCGCGCCGAGCTTGAACTGGAACGTGAGCGCGTCCCCACAAGCGAGACTCCCGACGGTAGCTGTGCCGTCGGGAGAGTCTATTTTACCTACGTTCCGCGGATTGCGGAAGTGGTCCATCATTTTCTCGGAATAGTCCCACATCTTAGAACAAGGCAGGAGTCGTCATTTCCGCAGGAATCGGAAGTCCGAGGAGCTTGAGCGCGGTCGGCGCGACGGCCGAGAGATTCGCCTTCTCGACGAGCTTCGTGCCGGGAGCGTCCTTCGCGACGTAGAAGCACTCGACGAGGTTCAAGGTGTGCGAAGTCTTGGTGAGGCCCGTCTTGTAATCGACCATCTGTTCGGCGTTGCCGTGGTCGGCGAAGATGAGGACCTGAGCATCGAGCTCCATGAGGCGAGGAAGAATCTTGCCGATGCACTCGTCGACGACTTCGACGGCCTTCGCGGCGGCCTTGTCGTCACCCGTGTGGCCGACCATATCGCAGTTCGCATAGTTGACCGCGATGAAGCCGTAGGGGTTATTCTCGAGGCGCTTCAAGAGCTCGTCCGTGACCGTGTAGGCGTCCATTTCGGGGTGCGAAGCGAACGTCGCGGGGTCGAAGCGGCTCGGAACGTCGACCTGATCTTCGCCTTCCGAAGGCGTCGTCGACTTGCCGTTGAAGAAGCTCGTGACATGTCGGAACTTCTGGGTTTCGGCGATGCGGAGCTGACGGATGCCGGCCTTGGAGATGACTTCGCCGAGGAGGTTATCCATCGAATTACCCGCGCCACCCGCGCCGAGGAGGTAATCTTCAAATTCGTCCCAGTAACGCGAGAAGCCGAGATAAGTGATCTTCGGACGGCGCGTACGAGTGCCCGGATAATCGTCGCAAACGAAAGCCTGAGTAAGCTGAATCGCGCGGTCCTGACGATAGTTCGTGTGCATGACGACATCGCCGTCCTTCATGCCGTCATAATCGCCGATCACGTAGCAAGGAATGTACTCGTCGGTCATCGGAGTGTTGTCGGGCGTCTTGCCGGTCTCGTATTCGTGCTTGACGGCTTCTTCGATCGTCGCGATGCGCGTACCCGCGCAGTTGACGATGCACTCGTAGGCCATATCGGTAAGCGCATACTTTTTCGCGCGGTCCATACCGTAGTAACGACCCATAGCGGTACCGATCTTGGCGTTACCGATCGCGGCGAGCTCCTGCTGCAAGCGTCCGATATATTCCATCGTCGAGCGAGGCGGCGTATCACGGCCATCGAGGAACGGATGAACGACGATCTTCCCTTCCGGGAATTCGGCGCGAGCGCGCTTCATGAGCTTGAAGAGGTGTTCCTGGTGAGCGTGGACGCCTTCGTCCTGGAGAAGACCGAAGAAATGGAACGTCGAGTTATTCGCCTTCCAGTTTTCAATCATCTTCGCCCACTTCGGGTTATCGAAGAGCGAGCCCGAAGCGAGACCGTCGTCGATACGCTTGAGTTCCTGGATAACGATGCGGCCGGCGCCCATATTGAGGTGGCCGACTTCGGACGAGCCCTGATAGCCGTCGGGGAGACCGACCGCTTCGCCGCAGCAATCGAGGAGGCAGCTAGGATACTTCGCGCGAATACCATCGATTACGGGCGTTTTGGCCATAGCGACGGAGTTGCCGTCCTGGCGCTCGTTAACACCCCAACCATCACGAATAATGAAAACTACAGGTCTCATGTCTTTCTCCTTATAAACTAGAAATTCTTGAGGGTAGATTATACCATAATCCCTACCCGAATACAATACGTCGCCGATTACGAGCGACCTAGACACCGAACTCGCTCATCGTCGCCTCGCCTTCATGAGAAATGCCGCGGGGACGGATAAGCTGAAAAACGGTTAAAAAGATGATCTTGAAATCGAGGAACTGACTCTTCGAGTCGACATAAAGGACGTCGTACTTGAACTTATCTTCCCACGAAAGCGAATTTCGACCGTTTATTTGGGCAAGTCCCGTAATCCCCGGAAGGACTTCATGACGGCGAAATTGCTCTTTCGAATAGCGCGGCAGATAACGAACGGGTAAGGGACGAGGCCCGACGAGGCTCATTTCACCTTTAAGAACATTCCAAAGCTCGGGCAATTCATCAAGGCTCGTCTTACGAAGGAACGATCCGAACTTGGTCATACGCGCCTCATCAGGGCCGTCCCCGATAAGCATTGTGCGGAACTTGATGAGTTTAAATTCTTTCCCGTTCTTCCCCGCACGAGCTTGAGTGAAGAATACCGGACGGCCTAGAAAAACAAGCGTCGCGATCATAGTCAATACTACAATCGCGACGATTATCGGCGCGAAAATCGCGATCAACGCGATATCACGCACGCGCGTCATAAGGGTTTAGCCCTCGACGATGGTGACGACCTTGCCGTCCTTGATGAATTTCACCTTGCCGTCCTTGAGGGCGAAGAGGGTGAAATCACGACCCTGACCGACGTTCTTGCCGGGGTGGATCTTGGTACCACGCTGACGGACGATGATCGAGCCGGCCTTGAGAGCCTGACCGTCATAAGCCTTGACGCCGAGGTACTGGGGGTTGGAATCGCGACCGTTACGGGCAGATGCGGAAGTAGCCATTTTCCATTTCCTCCTTAGGCGATAGCCTTGACCGTAGCGACGGTAAGATCCTGACGATGACCGACTTTACGACGGTCGCCTTTACGACGCTTCGCCTTGAAGTTGATAACCTTCGGGCCGCGCTTCACGCCTTCGACGGTGAGCGTAACCGAAGCGCCTTCGACGTAAGGAGCGCCAACCTTGAGCGTGGTTCCGTCAGAAACCGCGCAGACCGTGGTAAGGACAGTGTCCGTACCGGGCTCGACCGAGAGCTTTTCAATCTCGATCTTGTCTCCGACCTTAACAAGCGTCTGCTTGCCGCCGGATTCGAGAACTGCATATGCTTCCATTTTCTTTTACCTTTTTATCTCCGCATTCCTTGTGGAGAACCTTCTCCACGAAATGCTGGAGCGCGTATTATATCAAAAAGACGCGCTCGTAGTCAATACCGACGAGTATTCAAGTCCAGGAACTTCACGCGGGTGATCGCTTTCACCCATCATCGGCAAGAACGTCCCGATCCACTTCCACCCTCCACGTTTCGGAAGCGTCATTTTAACGTGGTTAACACCCTTTTTCAAATGGATCTTGGCAGGTTCGCGATACCAATAATCTTCGTCGACGAGCGGCATCTCCTTCGGATTACCTCCGACTCCGGGATGAGTCCATTTCGGAGGTTCGATTTTCACGCCATTCAACTCTACGGTAGCCCCATGCTTATTCCATTGTCCGATCTTGGGCGTAGGAGCATCGCGACTACGCCCGTCGGAACGTGAAAAGCCGGTCATCCCGATCCACGCTCCACAATCGATTTCCTTCGGAGAACGAATCCAAGTCTCAAGTACGACCTCGCCGTTTCCGTTCTTCACGTAATTTCCGCTCGGATACCAGAAGTGCTGAGGATAAACGGTAGCCTGAGGGATATCCTTGGCAATAACCTCGCCGGTCTTAGAGTCAGTCATCGTCCAACGCATCGAAGTCTGAGCTACATAAGGGAAAGGATGATTCAGATTCTTGAGCACACGATCGCGCTGCGCGATCACGCGTCTTTCGATATCACGAGCTCTGGCATAACGCGAATCATCGGGACGCGGCAATCTACCATAGAGATCCGGCTCGTCGCTACAATCGTTCCAGAAACTGTCAGAGAGCATCGTAACCGCCGGATAAACGAAATTCATTCTCGCGACGTCCTCGGTATCCGCGATATTATCATCATGCCACACGCACATAATCGCGCCGAGCTTTTCTTCCGGGCTTCCCCAACGGCAAGGCTTTTGATACGCGGCTACCGAGAGGATCGCTTCGGCATCGACGTGATTCACGTAAAAGAGATTTTGGGAATCAATGTACGGGCACTTATCACCGCGAGGATCGACCGCGCCGCGCCAGAGGTGCTTGATACTCTGCCCGGGAAGTCTAAGCCCCGGCGACCAGCCCATCAAAGCTCGTCCGTTATCGGTCACTTTCTTCGCCCAATAATCGAGATGACTCTGAGGGACCTGCTCTCCCGGTTCACGAGCCTCGTCGGTTCCGAGATGAATGATCGGGAGCTCTTCCTTCGTCAAAAGCGAACACGCCTCGTCGATCAGCTCTCCTAAAACGATCTTCGCCTCTTCCGTAGCAAGCGAATTGAAACCGGTCGCGCGGCGAAACGCGAGCGTATGACCGGGCATATCGAGTTCAAGAATCACGGTTACGCCGCGCTTCTTCGCGTAGCGCACTGTCTCAACAAATTCTTTCTGTGTATAGAACTTTCCGACCTGTCGACCGAAAGCTTTCGCGCTTTGAAGCTCCGGATGCTTCTTCGATTCGAGTCGCCAGCCATAATCATCGGCGATATGCCAATGAAAGACATTGTATTTGTATTTCGCGAGATGATCGATCAAATCGCGAATCGATTCGACCGATTGATAATTACGTCCGCAATCGAGCAAAACGCCGCGGTACTTGAACTTCGGCCAATCGTGGATTACCGCGTCGGGTAGCTTCTTACCCTCGGCAAGTTTATTGAGCTGCCAAAACGTCGCTTTCGCATAGCGGCGCCCTTCCTCGTCGCCCTCAACGCTCGGCTTGCCGTTCTTGATCTTGAGAATATATTCGCCCGGGCGATTCTCCGATCGAATTTCCGCATTGCCGCGCACGACCTCTACCGGTCGCGGCAACAAAAGCCCATATACTTCAAAAGGAGCCGCCTTCTCCTGCGCCCCCGCGCAGAACGCGAGAAGAGCGAAAAAGAAGGCGGTCATGAGCTTCATTTTAAAGCTCGTTCGGCTCACTTGACGCCGATCTTCTTGATGCGCTTCATGATGTCGGCCTTACCCTCATCGGAGATCGGCTTGTTCGGAACGCGAACGTCACCGAGATCGAGGCCCCACATCTTGCACATGACCTTGCCGCCCGCGACACCACCGTACTGAACGAGGATGTCGACGATATCGCAAACGCGCTTCATCTGCTTGTCGGCGCCCTTGATATCACCCTTCTTGATGCAGTCCCAAGCCTTGTAATAGATGCCCGCGGCATAGTTGTAGGTCGAGCCGATAGCGGACTGAGCGCCATGAGCGATAGCGCCCGCGAACCACTCGTCGATACCCCAGGTGATATCATACTTACCGCCGAGGCAACGGAGGCAGCGCTGATACATGTAGAGGTCGGGATAATTGAACTTGATACCGGCGAGGTTCTTGATCTTGCCGTCAGCGGCGAGAAGGAACTTCTCCATATCGAACGTGACGCCCGACATTCCCGTGTGGTAATAGTAGAAAGGAAGCTTCTGCGAGGTCTTGAGCGCTTCGTTGAGGTAGGTGATGAGCGCATCGATCGAGCCCGGCTTGAAGAAGTTCGGAGGAACGATCGAAGTCGCGTCCATACCGATCTTCTGAACGTAAGCACCGAGTTCCTGAACGTCGGGAAGCGCCAAGGCTCCGATATGAGCGATCAAATAGAGCTTGCCCTTCGCGTGCTTGACCCACTCATCGAAGACGGCCTTACGTTCGGCGATCGAGCAGCAAATACCTTCACCCGTCGTACCCGAAATGTAAACGCCGGTGACCTTCTGCTTGATAAGCATTTCGGCCTGATCCTTGATGATGGCGGTATTGACGCTGCCGTCAGGATTGAAACCCGTGTGAGCGGCGGCGATGAGACCCTGGAGCTTTTTGATCTTCATTTGTTTAGTTTTCCTTGTTATTTTTTAGGTGTAGGATGTAGGCGTAGGTGTACGATGGATTTCTTCACCTTCACCTTGACCTTAACCTCATTACAAGAATATTATACCACTTCCCGCTTTAGAAGTGAAGCACTTTCGGCGAAAAACCTTTTGCCTCGTCTTCGCTCATTTGGGCGAAAGCCATGACGATGAGTCGGTCTCCGACCTTACCCTGATGAGCAGCCGCGCCGTTCAGGCAGCAGACATGACTGCCGCGCTTACCTTCGATAGCATACGTTTCGAAACGATTGCCGTTTTCGACATCGGCGCAAAGAATCTTCTCATAAGGAAGAATCCCGACCGCTTCCATATCATCCGGATCGAGCGAGAGGCTTCCTTCATAATCGAGGCAAGCCTCCGTGATTTTGATTCGATGAAGCTTAGCTTTAAGAATCGTGAGTGTCATTTCTTCACCTTCACCTTTTCTCTACACCTACACCTAAACCTTCAATCAACGCCTAACATTTCGGCGACCTTCTCGGCCGTGATATTCACCTTTTTCATCTTCGCGTTGCCGGGAGCTTCATACATGATATCGGTCATGAGTTTCTCCATTTCGGCACGAAGCCCACGCGCGCCGGTCTTGCGCTTCAAAGCCTTCTTGGCGAGAGCGCGCAAAGCCTCGGGTTCGAACGTAAGCTCGACATCGTCCATCTTAAGCAGTTTCTGATACTGCTTCACGAGCGAGTTCTTCGGCTCCGTCAAAACGCGAACGAGGTCGTCTTCACTCAAATCCTTCATCGTCGAGATAACGGGAAGTCGACCGGTGAATTCGGGGATAAGACCGAACTTGACGAGATCTTCGGGGCGAACATCCGCAAAGGGATCGGACTCTTTCGATTCCTCCTTTTGCGAGACGACCGCGCCGAAGCCAATCTGATTCGAGTCCTTGCGCGCGGCAACGATTTTATCGAGACCGACGAACGCGCCTCCGCAAATGAAAAGAATATTGGAAGTATCGACTTCGATATATTCCTGATCGGGATGCTTGCGACCACCCTTCGGCGGAATACGGCAGACGGTTCCTTCGATAATTTTAAGCAGCGCCTGCTGAACGCCTTCGCCCGACACGTCGCGCGTGATCGAAACATTGTCGGTCTTCGAGGCGATTTTATCGATTTCGTCGATATAGATGATGCCGCACTTCGCGAGCTCTACGTTCTCACCCGCGTTCTGAAGAAGATAACGGACGAGATTCTCGACGTCTTCGCCGACGTAACCCGCTTGAGTCAAAACCGTCGCGTCGCCGATAGCGAACGGGACGCCTAAGATTTTCGCGAGCGTACGAGCGAGAAGCGTCTTGCCGGTACCCGTAGGACCGATAAGAAGGATATTCGACTTTTCGATTTCGACGCCGTCATCTTCGTTGAAAAACTTCGATTCAAGGCGACGATAGTGATTGTGAACCGCGACCGAAAGAACCTTCTTGACCTCATCATGCCCGATCACGTACTGATCGAGATAGGCCTTGATTTCTTTCGGGGTCGGAGTCTTGAAGCCGGCTTCTTCGGCGGAAGGAGTTCTCTTCTTCACGAAAGAACCTCGTCGACGATTCCCCACTCCTTCGCCTCTTCGGCGCTCATGAAGTGGTCACGATCGGTATCCTTGATGACATCAGCCATCTTCTTACCGGAGTGCTTCGAGAGAATCTCATTAAGCTTCTCTTTAAGGCGAAGGATTTCGCGAGCGGTGATTTCGATATCGCTCGCCTTACCTTCGGCGCCACCCCAAGGCTGGTGAATCATAATACGGGCATTAGGAAGCGAATAGCGCTTACCCTTAGAACCCGCAGCCAAAAGAACCGCGCCCATCGAAGCCGCCTGACCGATGCAATACGTCGCGATCGGGCACTTCACGAACTGCATCGTGTCGTAGATGGCGAGGCCCGCCGTAACGCTTCCGCCCGGCGAATTGACGTAGACGGAAATCTCCTTCTTCGGATCCTGAGACTGGAGGAAGAGAAGCTGAGCGCAAATCGCGTTAGCCATATCGTCATTCACCTCTCCGGAAATGAAGACGATGCGGTCGAGGAGTAATCGCGAGTAGATATCGTAAGTTCTCTCGCCCTTCCCGGTCTGCTCGACCACATAAGGAATCATGTAAGATTTTTCCATAACCACCTGATTTCTTGACCTCGACCTTGATTCTTGACCTAGGCCTCGATCACGAGGCCTTAGGCCTTGGCATTGGCGAGAACGAGCTCGATAACCTTCTTGCCGCGCTCTTCATCCTTCGCCTCGATCTTTTCTTCGGTGGCGATGGCGTCGATGATGTACCAAAGGCGAACCTGACGAGTGGCGATTTCTTCAGCGTCCTTCAAAATCTGCTCACGATTCTTCTCGAAGTAATCGGCGCCGAGGCCCGAGTACTGAGCGCGCTGAGCGAATTCGTTAAGGTAGCCGTCCATAGCGCGCGAAACCTGCGAGCCGGGGACATCGAAATCAGCCTTCTTAAGGAGCGCTTCGACCGCTTCATTCTCGCGGCGGACCTGCTCGCGCTGAACGGCGCTCTTTTCGAGCTGTTCACGAACGGTCTTCGTAAGCGCGTCGAACGACTCGGCTTTCATCTTCTCGACGAGCTCGGCGTCGGTAGGAAGAATGCGGTGACGGATCGCGGCAACCTTAACCGTATATTCGGCCTTCTCACCCTTGAGACCCTCGGGAGCGTTCTCCTTGTCGAACTTGACGGTAACGCCGGTCTTTTCTTCGCCGATCTTCATGCCCTTGACGGCGTCGAGAATTTCGGGGATAAAGCGACCTTCTTCGACCGAAGTCCAGAAGCCCTTACCCTCGGCGATGACCTTGGCGTCGGGAGCGATTTCGAGGATCGTCTTCTTACCGACGACGCCGGAATAATCGATCTGAACGAAATCGCCTTCCGCAGCGACCGAGCCGTCTTCGGCCTTCGCGTCTTCGTACTTCGCGAAGCCGACCGAGAGGCGCTTCAAGTGATCGGCAACGGCGGCATCATCGATCGTGGCGTTCGCTTCGGCGATCTTGAGACCCTTGTAAGAAGGAAGCTTGAATTTCGGCTTGACGTCGACGATAGCGACGAAGCTACCGCCTTCGGTCGTGAATTCGACGTCCTTAACGTCAACGAGCGAAACCTCTTCAATACCCGCTTCCTTAACGGCCGGAGCATAGTTCTTCTGGAACATGGCACGAGTCGTTTCTTCCTTGATACCGGAAGCGTAGTTCTTACGGATAAGGTCGATCGGAGCCTTGCCGGGGCGGAAACCGGGGATATGCGCTTCACGGATGAATGCCTTTTCGACGTCTTTGATAACGGCCTTCATTTCGTCACCATCAAGCTTAACGGTAAGCTGGACCTGGCACTTCTCCAAAGCTTTGAGTTCAGTCTTCATTTATCTTCTCCTTAATGATTGAAAATCGTGAGCGGGTATTATATCATATTTCCCCGATTTATGGCAATTGCGATTATAAAGCTTGAATATCGTAGCTATTCGACTCAGACGCTTCATAAGCCGAGAGGACCAGCGTCCAAGTATCCTTCGTGCCCTGAACCTTCTCAAGTTCAAGTTCTACGCGTTGTCCGGCGATTTCGTCGGTCGCGCGATCGAAACCGAAAATGAAAGTATCTTTCTTCCCCGTTAGCTTTCGGCCTTGCTCGCGGCGAACTTTACCGTAACGACTATCAAGGACTTCCATAACCGTCGCGAATTCCTTTTTCGCTGCGGTCTTACCTTCAATCTCAGAGCGAGTCTCGACGCCGATTATCTTGCCGCCCTTCGCTATGACGAGATAGGTCGAGAAATTACGAAACGGCTGAGCGGGCTTGAAAGAGCGATAAGGCTCTTCCTCTGCTATAGTATCGATCGACGAGAGTTCAGCGCCGAGATTGATTCCGAGGAAACTTTCAAGCGGTTCCCTCAAAATGAAGTAATTACCGTCTTTATTGTACGTCTTCTCGCAGACCGCGCAGGCGAGTCGCCCGTCTTTCGACGGCGTGAATATCTCTTGGTGCTCAACACATATATGCTTTACGCAGGCGAGTTCGAATTCGCCCTTCGTGTTTTCGACGATTCTGATTTTATCGCGGCTTTGGACATTGCAGGCCTTACAGGTCGCATGTCCACGCAAGATCGTCGATTCGAGCCTACAGATAGTACATTTATCTTCCTTGTCGCTTACGACGCGCTCATGCTTCGAGCAGTAATGCGAGGCGCAGTAATAAGTGCCGCGCACATTACGAGTACCATCGCGACTACCGCAAACCACGCATTCATCTTTACTTAGAGACTTACTGACGTTCGAGCGTTGAGCGGATTTACTCGCGTCGGCTCCGGTTTTAAGCCTCGACTTATAAAGAATCTGGGTCTTCGTCGGCCCGCACGAGTTTTTCTTTTGATTAGAAGGCGCCTGGGCTACAACAGGCTTGCACTTACCCGCATAAGGGCACTTCGCTTCGGCGATTCCGAGCGAGAGCGCGGCGAAAACGAAGGTTAATAAAAGTCTTTTCATCATTCTCCTATCTCGATAAACGCGCGGAAGAACTTGAAGCCACTCTTATTATCATCAGTAACTTCAGTCCAAGATCCCTCTTCGGCAAGTTCCGCCTTACCCTTAAGTACGGGAGTGATATTGTAGTCTCCGCTCTCGATCTCAGCAACAGGACCTTCGGCCGTCATCGTAATCGTGACCTTGAAGTTCTTCTTCGCCGCCTCAATCGCCTCTTCATTCGGCGCGCAGTTAAGCGCGAAGGCGACAAGGTTGATCGCCTCGCCGGGCTTCGTCGACGAACTATACGTTTTCGCCCATTCAACGATTTTCTTAGGCTCGACCTTAAGCTCCACAAGCATGGCACCCTGTTCGGCTCCAACGAGCTCCGCAACCGTCGTAGTTTCCGTTACCACAACCTCTTCCCAAGTCGTTGCGCCGGAAGGAGTTACAATCGACGACTCAACGGTATTAACGAACATACCGCTGATTTCATCGGCGAGCTTACCTGTAGACGGCTTCACTTCGTCGCCGCCTTCGGTAATTTCACCTGTGAAGCCTGGCATCGTAGCTATGAGCGTGAATGTTTTGGCGTGTTTCTTATTCAAATTGACAGTGGCGGTGGTCGTCCTACGAACGTTTTCATCGTCGACAATGCCGGTCATAACCAAATACTTACTCGAAGACGACAAGCCGGTTTTAACCAAACATTTCGCCGTCGAACCATCATCGGGACCATGAACGGTTGAAAGTCCGCCAACGGCAACCACTGTCGCACCCTCGTTGATGTAGAGCTTATGCGCGATGCCGTTGTCGACGGCCGTCGGATCTTCGCTCGGGTCAACATCAAGCGCCTCATGTTCCGTTGAGGTTGTGAACGCAAAGACATATCCACCCGAGATCGTCATATCACCATTGGAATCAATCGCATCACCGGCCGTGGACATCGCATAGACAATGCCTCCGGAGATGTTAATATGATTTGCCGCGCTGAAGCAATCATCAGCAGCAGTCAAATTTAAAACACCGCCCTTAACGAGAATCGTATCGTCGGAGCTGAAGATTTCCGAACCTTCTCCGGATGCAGTGGCGACAACCGTTCCACCATTGATTTCAATCTCCTTTTTGCTCTTGAAAACATTGGCCTTTGTGCCGCCTTCAGTGGCAGTCGTAACAGTCACCTTGCCGCAGTTCTTCGTGAGCTTGATCTTGCCATCGGTATTCATGAAGCGCGGAGCCGTTCCTCCAAGCGTGACGGTAACATCCGTGCCACCGAGTTTCGCGTCATTCGTCCCCTTACCGAGTTTGAACGCGGCGGAACTTTCTCCACCGGCGATTGTCGTCGTAAAGGTTCCTCCATTAAGTTCAACGGCGTAAATTCCGTTCCCTAACGCGTCTTTCGTCGCCGTATTACAGTAGAAACCGAATACCTGATTCTCGGATGAGAGATTGACGACAACATTGCCGCCATTTTGAATATACGGCTTGGTAAGCGTGACAGCAGCCGTTCCCGCTTCGCCGTTCGCGTAGTCAATCGTGAGCGTGCCATCGCCCTCAATCGTGAGCGTGCCGGTCGTTGTCATCGTCGAGAGCGTATTCTCACCCTTCAAGGTCAACGTGACATCCCCGTCGATCTTCACGCCGCCGTTGAAATTGGCACCGTTGAGTGTATAGACACCGGCCTCAAAGGTTTGAAGGTCGTCGAAATCGCCCGTGATATCCCCTTCAGCCGGGGGATCAATAGGCTCGACCGGAGGCGGCTCGGGTGCGACATAACCGGGGGCTTCCGAAAGTTCGGCCGCAACCCAAGTGTCATCAGCATAAATATGCTTGGCGAACTTATCTACCGCCTTAACACCGATGGCGGACTGCGAAAGCATCTCACGATAATAAATCTGCACCCCGGTAGAATCGGTCATGGTAATACGCAAATCACCGTCCGTAATCTTGGACCATGTACCGCCGAACTTAGCTTCCTTATCCGCCATAGCAATGCGGAGATAATCGCCACCGGCAATCGACACTCCCTCGGCAAGCGTAATCGCACACTTCGAAGCGCTATCCGCATCCGCAGTCTTGCAGATATTGATCGCCGCACCACCCACGTCAAGAGCTTCCGTTCCGATATTTTCGAAGATGATGAATTCACCGATGCCATCATTATCAGTAAGCGGCGCACCGCAGAAGCCGTAGAGCTTGAGATACTTCTCCTGCGCGCTCGGCTCAGGCGGCGCGATAACCGTCTCTTCGCCGGCCTTGAGCGTAATAACTTCCGTTTCGACCGCCTCGCCATTGCCGACAACAATCTGGTTAGTGATGAGCCCAAGCTCATTCATCTTCGCGATAGTTGCGCGGCGATCCGCGGAAACGTACACTTCCGCGGGATTCTCTTCGGATCCTTCATCAATGACCGTACCCGCAGGAAGCGTCATTGAAACGGGACCCGAAAGCGCCCAACCCGACATATCGACAGCCTCCGCGTTCGTATTCTTAATTACGAGTGCCGCGATATCTTCACGATACTCAGCCGTGAAGCCACTCTTCAAATCGGCGATCGAGGACTGCGCTTCGGGAATGCCGGCGGCGAGATTGGTGCCGTAGCCGACGCCCTTTTCCGTATTGCTGATCGAGTGCGTGACGTAAAGGTGCTGACGACGAGGAACGATATAGTCATCCCAAATTTCCTTAATACCCGCCTGCATCGACTCGGGCCACGGCTTATCGCCACCCCAAACATCGATATTGCCGATGGAACTGTCGTGCGGCCATCTTGTCCGATCGAGAACCGCATCCTTCTCCATCAGCGCGGCGATTTCGCGAATCTTCTTCATAAGAGAAATCTGCGAATTCGTCTCGTTCTCCTCACCCGTCGTATCGGGAGCACCGAGTTCCTGATCCATGAGCGTCCGCAGACGGCGCAGATAAAGTCGACGGAACTTCGCGTTCTGCCACACGGCCTCCATACCGTCATTACCGCTATTGCAGGTTGTCGAATAAGCCGTGCTCTTGTAACAGCGCACGCGATTGCCACCGTAGAACGGGTGAGACTTAAACCAATCCTGATTCGCCATCAGACCATAGCCGGAGCCGACGTCGTTATGATACCACTGGCCAAGCGAAAGGTTGAAGTCATACCCGAGCGGCATCCACGTATCCGTACCGCGCACGCCTTCCTTCATCTCGGCGTTATCATAGTAAATCGAGATGTTCGCCCAAACGTCGTCCATTTCCTGGGTGATACGCGCCGAAGCGAGATAGTTAAGCCACGCCGGAAGATTGAACTTCTCGACGACGAACTTGGTCAGGGTCGGATTGTCGAGGCCTTCCGTAGACACACCGTTCAGATCATTCTTAACCTGCTGCGCGGCAACGATCTTCGAACGGAATTGATTCTGCAGCACCGAGACATTGCTTTCGTCGCCATCATCCGGCGTCTTCTTCTCGATTCCGCCTGCAGTCGTTCCCGAACCGCTCTTGAGCGTACCGACGTTCTTATAACCATAGCCGTACTTGTCGAGCTTATGGAAGTCTTCGATAAGCTCATCCGTAAAACGCTCGGAATGGAACGCCATTTGGAAGAACTTACCGTTGAGATTACACCTGACCGGGAAATCGAACGGAACTTTATTCCCCATCTTCGTCCACAGCCAGAAACTCATCATCTGTCGCATGTATGACGGATCCGCCGGTTCTCCGATCAGGGAACTCTTACGAACTTCCTCACGCATTTCACCCGCAACAGGATCCCACATCGTCAACGGATGCGCCTTCGAGAAACGAAGACCGTGAGACTTCTTATTGAAGTGCGCCGATGTATTGCCGCGCAAATCGATACGAACATAATCATAGTAATTCGACGTCGAGCTGTCGTAAATCGCGATACGGGCATTGTACGGCACCTTCGAAAGGTCCTGCTTCGGTGCGTCGACATCCATCTGCTGAAGCGAGACGGAATCGGCAAACATATGCCACGTCGCAAGCGATTCGCTGTTCAGCTCTCCGGGTTCGACAATCGTCCCGTACCACTCGTAACCGTCATCCTTATTAAGGTGACTCGGGCTCGTAAACGTGACGTTTGACTTGTCGGTCACCTCGAACTTCCACTGAATGAGATGTCCCGCGCCGATCGTATCGAACGCCTCGTGCGGGATTACGGCCGTGTAAAGGTCGCCCTGATCCGCATTATCCGTCGTCTTTTCGAGCGAAACTTCACGACGCGTCAATGTCTTGTCATCAAGATCGGTGCGATAAAGAAGCGTGATACTTGTAATCGCGTCTTCATCGCGGAATCCCGCAATCGCCGTCGGCGACATCACGGGATTAAGCGGGAAGACAATCTCGTAATCCTCGCCGATCTTGGCGGGAGCAACAGGTCCGAACTCATTCGTGCTCGTATGCTTCTTCTTGCTCGAAATCTCATAAAGCGGCCCAACCGTCGGACCGAGCGTTACCAAATCGCCCGTCGCATTCGCCGATCCAGGCGTCGGATATTGCGTCATGTAGCGCTTAAGCGTTTCGCCTTCGACCGCCTTTTCGACGATAATCGAGTGACCTTCCGGGAAGTCGATCGGAATGACGACCGTATCAATCGGAGTCTCCGCACCACCCTTAACATAGTAAAGACGCACGAACGGGGACTTCTTCGGATTGACCTTGTCACCCCAAATCATCATGTCATATTCATCAAAATACTTCGGCTTGCCGTCGAAGGTGCCGTGCTGCCAAGCACTGTCCTTGGCACTGATGCTATTCGAATAACGCTCAGAAGTATAAAAGACGTATTTGGCATGCGGCGCGATAAGCGTGGACGGGAACGCACCCGCGTCAATCTTCGTCGCCTTGCCGCGATTGACGCGCGTAAAAGCGTAATCGGCAAGATCAACCCACTTATCCGACATATTCTCAAGTTCGACCCAGCCGGATTCAAGTCCGTTCTTATCATACCGCGCGAGCGACGCGGGATAAAGCGTCGAGGCGGGCTTATCGACCGGCTTGGGCATAATCTCCGAAATGCGCAGCGCGGCAAAATCGGCAATGGAAAGACGAGTCGTGTAAGTTCCATCCTCTTCATTCTTTACGACTTCGATCGCCACAGTCGCCGGATCGAAAATCGTCTCTCCCTCGCGCTTAAACACGCCGTCCTCGAAGATAATCGTCTCATCGAGAATCGTCACAACTCCGCCATTCGAAGCCACGACAAAGGCCTCTCGCAAGTCCCAATACGGAATCAAACCGACAGTGGCGATCGGATCGCCGAACGAATAAACCGTCCACCCGTCGGCAGTTACGGACCCTATCTGTCGCGTTTCACCTTCGGCCGGAATGACTTTCGCCGCATCGAGTCCGCTATTTTCGCGAACCTTCAAAACGCCGTCCTTGAAGATGATCGAGCCGCCGAACGAGGCAAACGAACCGTCGAGAACAAGAGTTCCCTTGCCGTACTTGGCAAGCTTGCAATCATTTGCCTCGGTCGAGAACGCACCGATCATTTCCAAGGTCGAACCCGCTTCCACGCAGACGGCATACCCTTTCGTCGCATTGGACGCCAAGCGGAAGCCCGCGTCATTCGTATACGTCACCGTCGTCGCGGAAGTAGTCGGAGAGGGAACGTAAATCTGCGGATTTTCTTCGCTTGTGCCGCCATTGAAACGAACACTGTTCGCCGAATAACTTGTCTCAATCGTTGCGCCCGGCTCAAGATAAAAGCGTCCTTGATAAAAGAATGTGTTTGTAGCGTACTGAAGAAGTTTGAGTTCTCCACCGGCATTGACGCGGATGACATTCCCCTTCGTCGCCGTTGAATTATTGTTCCAGCCCGTGACATCACGAGCGGTGAAATTAAGCGTCGCGCCATCCTTCACGAGAATCGACGGATTCGTATCCGTACCCGAAAGATCGAAATTCATCGTCTGCACCGTGCCGGCCCAAATCAAGTTATGCGTACCGGACTCGATGACATAGCGCGAAGCCTGTGCCGCTTTATTCTCACCGAAATCAAGCGTCGCGCCGTTCTCGCTCGAGCTCTTAAGCGTCACGAGCCACGATTCTTTCTTAAGCGTCGCAATATCACCTGAGGGCATTTCATACGCCGCCTTCGTCGTATCGATTGTCCAAGTATGCGCCGCATCGTCCTTTTCGACAACGACATCGGGATCGACTTTCACAACGACGCCTGTGGACGAAACCTGAACACCGAGCGGAAGTGCTTCGCCGTTCACCGTCACCTTAATCGCCATATCGGCGAGATTGTTGTCGTCATCTACAACGAAGATCTGATCGCCGATCTGCGGCTCGGAGGGAAGATCGATTGCCAATGTTCCCTTAATCGACTTCTTAAGGTAAAGTTTACCCTGCTCAAGGCGGATAACTCCACCTTCGATAATTGTCGTATTGCAGAGAAGGAAATAGGTATCGGCACTTTCCATCTTAACGATGAGATTACCCCCCGTCAAATCAAGCGTCGTCGCAGCCCAACCCGGCCCCAAGAGACCGAATTGGCGACCAGAAACAGTGGTCGTTTCCGCGACCGTCAATCGCGTCGTCTGACGACTTCCGTTGCTGATCGCATCACCCGTATTGGTTATTTCGCCTTCGCTCGTAATAAAATAACAAGCATCTTTCGTCTTCGCAAGGTCAAGAATCGCCCCTTTCTCAACGAAGATCTCCGCAAGGCTCGAGACATCAGAAAGATTGTTCGGACCGAATCCGCGATTCGCATTGCTGTCGGTGATCGTCTGCCGAGCCGTACCCGAAAGAACGGTAAGCCCGCCCGTAAACGTGTTTCTCGCATCAAAAATCATCGAATGATTCACACCCGGATCGGCGGTCACGCGTCCCGCGCCGGAAATCACCTGCGAAATCGTATAATCATCATTGGGCTTCAGGACGAGATTCGCCTTCTCGCCCACCGTAACCGATTCCGTAATCGCAATATTCGGACAATAAACCTCGCCCTCGCACGAGGACAAATCGAGCGCTCCGACCGAAGTCACCGCCGGATACGCCGCCGAAAGCGACGCGATTTCCGTCGCCGAAAGCGCCTTACTGTAACCGACCATCTCTTTCACGACGAGCCCGTCGGCGCGCACGCGTCCATCCGGATTGCCTCCATAAGTCGAGCCGATCTGAATTTTGCCGGCGGCCATTAAGTTAAAATAAGGGTACCAACTACCTGTCGTCTGCGTGTAGAGCGTGCCGTCAACCGCAAGTGTGGCCGTCTGAGAAGCCATCGAAAGCGTCAACAAATGATAACCCTTCACCGTTGGGCCAACTATTGAATTATACAGATATGTCCGATTCTGCTGAAGGACGACAATTCGTCTCTCGGAGTCGAGCGCGAGCGTCAAATGACAACCCGTATTCTCGCCGACACAGAAAAGTACGGCATGCTGTCCGGAATCAGGCGTCTCAATCATATCCGTCGAACCATACAACGAAATCGCGAAATCTCCCCATTGTCCAAGATTGTCGCGATACGGATGCCACTTGTTGCTCGCATCAGTATTGTAAACGACATACGCCGATTCAGCACCCTTCGCGCCGATTACGGTGCGCGGCTTACCGGTCGTGTCTTCACCCTTCCAACTCGTGAACCATCCGCTCGGATTCGTGCCGGGCGTCCAGGAGAAGTCAGGTGTCTGCGCGGAATGAGCCGCGTTATACGTAGCAACGAGCGCGGCGATACCCTCTGTTGATGTCGCGCCGTTATAAATGGCTATATCGCTCACACAGGACGAGAAATCAAAGCGCGTACCCATCGTCGCACTGGTACCAGTCGCACGAAGGTCGTCCGCACGAAACGTTATTGTTCCGTTAGCATCATAAGCAGTCACGCCTTCATTGTTCGGTCCATAGACGCAAACAACCAATCCTTCGCTACCAAGCTCCGTCGTATTAATCGTGCCTCCAGTCCAATTCGCATCTTGCCACCAACCTTTTAAGACACCGCTATTTGAACACAATCCAACAATTCCCGTATAGCGCGTCTGATTCGACTGCGACCATGAAACGAGACGATCCGTACCCGACTGCGGCAAGTTCGCATACTTAAAGATAATCGTCGCACCGTCGGAGACAGACCACCCCTCGCTTCGCGTGTAGGTCGTACTGTCTTCGCTAATCGTATAGTCGTCGACCAAGTCCGCAGCGAAAGTGAACGAAGACACAAGCATTGCGACACACAATGCAAAAACTGAACGGATCTTCATAGAAGATTCTCCTTCTTTTGTGGTATGTTGTTTTCTCAACAGCAACCATTATACCAAAATCCCCACCCTCTCGTCATCATCCTTTTACGCAAGCAAAGAAACGAACTGATCGTTGAGCGCGTTTCTTCGAGCGTCATTTTTCCGCCTCTTAGAAAGAATCGGCGATTCCAGGCTAGATCGGGCACAACTCTAGGGCGCTAATTTCCGGGGACTGTCCCCATTGCTCTAAACCGGGAACTGTCCCCGTTCCCTCACCTCCTCTTCTCATGCCGCTACCTCCGCGTGCCCATGCGACGAAAACGCCCAACCTCCGACTTGTTTCGGGCGGCATCTCCGTCCATAAAGCGCCGCGCTGAACTCAATCGCGCTCGCCCTCACAAACTCCTTCCCGCCTAATATCTTACCTAAGCCTACCTGCGGCACTCTTTTCGTCACATCCACCCCCGATTCTTCCCCCTGTTTTCGGGGACTGTCCCCATTTCCATCAGCGCTTCCGATTATCAAGCTTGACGTATAGTTTCTGCATTTAACGGCAAACGCTTCTCCTCTCGCAGCTCCGCCTGCCGAGCTCCAAGGATATTCTTCCGGTGTTGCTACCATCTCGGCGCGAACCGGGTTATACTCGATATATTTGCGACAATTATTGAAATAATGCTCGTTTTCCACGATAGTAGACTTAAAACGCCCTCCCCAGATCGAACCTGAGTATTCTACGAGCTTCTTAAAGCGAATATTGAAAACTTCCTTAAAAGTTTTAACGAACTGACTTAAATCTTGCATTCTCACGCGATATCTGTCAATCTCCGCTTCAGCCTCGCGCTTCTGTTTGCTCTTACGAAGCATTTTGATGTAACCTGCTATTTCTTTAGCCCTCTTCTCTCCTTTAAGCACGCCTAGCCTTCGCATCACTTCTTCTTCCGCTATTTTCCACTTGAATTTCTCGGGGACTGTCCCCAAATTCTTTGCGATTTCCACAAGGGCGGTTTCGATGGTCGGGACCTCTACAGTCAAGTGAAAGTAATCGTCCATAATGACATACGAGCAGATCTTGACCCCGCTGAATTCGGCCGAGATGCGAAGCGAATCAACCATTATTCGCTTGATTCGCGGATCTTTCAATAGAAAGCGCTTCCCGGCGATACGAGACATAACATGATAGAACGCATCGTTTTCGCTCTTTACTCTTCTGGTTCTTGCCATAATATTTACCCTCCTTCATTGATAGTTATGCAAGGTATGTAAATATTATCTCATATTCCGAAAAATCAAGTGTCACATTTGCGTCACAAAATTGTGACGCAAAAATCCGCTACCTTTTGAGGACGATATGCCTTATACCCCGATAAGCATTGGCTGAAGTCGCGATTCGCGAGAGTTTACCGAATCTAATAATTCGTCTGAGTAAAATCTTTTTTTGTGACGATGAGGTTTTGACGGGAGTTTCTGCTTGAATCTCATGGGGACAGGCCCCGGAGACTGACTGGGGACAGACCCCGAATATTTCTATATCTCTCCGAGAGTTAAATCAAATCCTTACTAGCATTTAGAATATTACTAGTAAGGAACTTTTCTTGGGGCAGGAGCTGATAAAATACTCAACCGAGAGGGCGAATATGCTCACCCACATGAAGTTCGGCGGTATTCCGCGTGTTCTACTCACATATTCTAACACTTGCGCAGGTTAAATCCGCATAGAATCAGTCCTTAAATTATTTCAAATATCTTTCATCAAACTCATTCGCATTACTTATTCTATTCCCAAGCTTAACAACTTTTTCTCCTATGTCATGCAATTCTTTTAATCGGTTCCTAATTTTAGGCCAATCGATTTCTGCAAAAGCATGCCGTCTCTCCCCTCCACAATTGGTAACACCGACATATATGAGAAAGCACGGATCCAATCTATCACCAACTGCATAATTGTGCGCAGCCTCGATTGTCTTTATAATACCACCCGTCAATTTCCCAATCTTCCCAAAACACCTCAATAACAAAAGCGTCTTGTTTATCACTATATCTACTATCATTCGGGAAATCACGCACTTCCAAAGGCACATAACGCCCTCCCCAGTCATACAAATGAGGGATATAATATCCCTTTTGGTACCCATAGCCTTCCTGCCATGAGTTTCTAGTGAACTTATTATCTTAAGATTTCCTACGTTTCTCTCGACGATCGCTCTGCAGCACTGCAAATTGTTTCCGCGGCATTTCACCGCGCATCCGGCAGAATGTCTCCCCCGCCGAACGTCTGGCATTGTACCATATTCCCGCTGGAGCTGGAAGCGGAAAGCTTAAAAATCTGCCGCGTTTGACCAACTTGTTTAGGGGTATACCCCTCTCTTGTCTAAGGGTATAACCCCCTCGCTTGAGAGGGTTATACCCCAAGAGCCTTTAGGGTTATACCCTCTAACTCGAGAGGGGTATACCCTCTAACGAGTATCTCTCGCTCTTCCCGTGAATTAAGGGTTATACTCGAATAGAGGGAGTTGTAACGGATAGGCGTAGGAAGAACCTATGATTCTCCATTCAGGAGAAGCGCTAAAGGAGCGAGCAATAGACGCACCGAAGAAGTAGGTGAGGCTAGTGACGCAAGATTGAGTGTTGAGCTGAGCTTTTAGCGAGGATTTCGGTTCGGGGATTTCGCGTTCGAGAACAAGTAGGCCGAGGAGGAGTATCCGCCGACGACGGCATACGAAGTTATCGGGCGCGAAAGCAACGAGAGAAAGACTCGGGAAAAGCGGGAGCGAGACCGAAAGCGAAGCGGCAGCTCGCCGAATTCGACCAGGGTGCCATGCGCGGCCAAATTCGCCGACACAAGGTAAAGGCAAAAGTAGGTATAATCGCACGGGAATCGTGAAACGATTTACTTTGGTGCGAGTTGCCGCGTTCGGCAAGAATATGATACAATACTCGCCATGTCGGTAATTTTAGCTTCTGAACGTAAATCTTTCAAAGCGCGAGTCATGCTCGCGATCATCTATTCGGCGCTCACGCTCGGCGCGGTGACGATGATCTATCCTTTCGCGGTAATGCTCGCCGCCTCCGGCTCCAGCGGCTACGATTATCAGCGCCACTCCCCTTTCATAACCGGTCTTACCGACCGTTCCGACCGTTTCATGCGCTCAATCAGCTCATACTTCCGCGCGTTCCCACGCGCGCTTTATCCTGACGCGCCGGAATCTTGGACGACTTGGGTGAATGTCGCGAAGGATCGAGAAGGAATAACGACTTTCGCCGCTAGAGAACTCGCCGCGTTCGATAATTCCGAGTCGAGAACCGCCGCGCGAGAATACTTGAAGAGCCTTTCGAATCGCGACATAAATGAACTCGGTTGCAATTACGATGCGAGAGACGTAGCCAGATTCTTGAAGGCGAAATATTCATCGATCGATAAGCTCAATCAAACCTGGCCGGTACCATATCGTTCGTTCTTCGATGTTTCCTTCTCAGCGGAACTTAAAGCGAATCAGCGGCGTCTACCCTCAAACGGAGACAAGGCCGAATCTTGGAGAGAATTCAAAGCGTGGTATTTAAAGCGAGCGATCGCGAGCGATGATTTCGTATCGCGTACGCTTCCTGTCGAGCTCGAAAAAGAGCGTGAGGAGATTCGCCGCGCTTTGGCAGTGCAATTTCTAGAGCATGGATGGCGCGATTTCGTACACAGTCTCTTCGCAAATTATCGTATGGTCTTCGATTTTCTCTTCTTTCGAGGACGCGCTTTCGTCAATACGATCATTCTCGTAGTCCTCTCGGTTCTTTCTTCGCTTACCGTGAACCCGCTCGCCGCCTATGCTTTAAGTCGCTTCAATCTAAAGGCGACGGAAAGCATCATTCTATTTCTTTTGGCGACGATGGCGTTCCCCGCGGCAGTTACGGCGATTCCGGGATTCTTGCTGATTCGTGATCTCGGAATGCTCAATACTTTCGCCGCGCTTATCCTCCCCACAATCGCGAGCGGTATGTCGATTTTCATCTTGAAGGGATTCTTCGACGCCTTGCCGCGTGAGCTTTACGAAGCCGCCTCCATCGACGGTGCAAGCGAATGGACGGTATTCACGCGAATCACGCTGCCGATGACGACGCCGATTTTAGCGGTAAATGCCTTGAATTCGTTCATTCACGCATATTCGTCGTGGGAGTGGGCGTTTCTCGTTTGCCAAAAGGAATCTCACTGGACGCTGGCGGTTTGGATGTACCAAATGTCGCAAACCTTCGCGCATCAGCCGTGGTGCGTGATGGCAGGATTCGTAGTCGTTTCGATTCCTACCGCTGTCGTCTTTCTGGTTTGTCAGAAAGTGATTCTAAAGGGAATCGTACTTCCCTCAATGAAGTGATTCGGCGTTCGACTGAATCGCAGCGGTAAGAACGTACTTTTCGCCCGGCTGAAGCGACTGACCTTCAGGCCAGTTGGAGACGGGTTCGACGCAGACGAACTTCGACCAGTCATCACTTTCAAAGTCCTTCATCGTCGCACCCTCTCCGGGATTCCAAATAACGAGCTTCGTATTGCCGCTCGAAACGAGCGCGATACCCCTTTTGAGCTTGTTATCGAGGATGGCGAATTCATGCTTAAGATCGGCCAAAGGGAGACGGAAGATATGGTCGGTCGCATGATCCATAACGAGATCGTGAGTCTGGTGGTCATTAGGATTTCCGTCGACACCATTGAAGAAATCGAGCCCGCTAGTACCCGCTATCGTCGCATTATCACGATGAGAAACGCGGAAGTAAGGATGGAAACCGCAGGAGAAATCGAAGGGAGTTTCGTCCTTATTGGTCGTCGTGAGCTTAAGATTTAGCTTCATCGAGACGGAAACCTTGAACTCGAGATCGAACTTGTGAGGCCACATCTTCATCGTCTCTTCATTCGACTTAAGCCCCAAGGTGATTTCGGTCATATCTTCCGAGTATTCCGTTCCCCGCACATCGAAGACGAGAAGCTTCGCGAAACCATGCTGAGGAAGATCCTTCGAGAACTTGTTGCCGAACTGAGGCCAGCAAACGGGAATGCCGCCATGAAAGCTTTCGCCGCGATTATAGTCACGCTTCGCAGGGCGGAAGATTACGGGGAAGTGTCCGGTCGGGCGATAAGAAAGCACATTGCCACCGAGAAGCGCGATTTCCGCCGCGCCATACTTGTTGGCAATCACGACTTCGGGATAACCCGCGAAACCTTCGTGGAAAACGATGCGACCGGGAGCGCCGAAGCGCGCGTTGAGCTGATCGATAGTCATAGTGCTTTCCTTAATATGAGACCTTTAAGATATTGCCCTTCGGGGAAGGAAATCGAAACGGGATGATCGTCGGCCTGGAGCGTGCGAGCGAGAATCCTGAAACTCGCTTTGGCGTCTGCGGCCGCTTCGGAAACGACTTTATCGAAGAGATCCGATGTCATAGCGCTCGAGCAAGAGAACGTCGCCAAAATCCCGCCGGGCTTAAGAAGCTTCATCGCAAGAAGATTGATATCTTTGTAACCTCGCGCGGCCTTCATGACTTGGGACTTCGACTCGGCGAACTTCGGAGGATCGAGAACGATAGTATCGAAGCTCTTCCCCTGATCGCGGCAAGCGCGAAGGAACTTGAAGACATCCGCTTCTTCGAACGTCATCTTCTCTTCGGGGCACGCGTTAAGCGCCATGATTTCACGACCACGCTTCAAAGCTTCGGCGGAGACATCGACTTGAAGAACATGCGTTACCGCCGCGTTTTTCGCCGCGTAATGCCCGAACCCTCCCGTATAGGAAAAGCAATTGAGCACTTTCCCGAAAGCGTATTCACCTACCGCCTTACGCGCAGCACGTTGATCGAGATAATAGCCGGTCTTGTGACCCTTGCGAACATCGATAAGGAACTTGACGCCGCTTTCCTCGATTTCAATCGTTTCAGGTGGTTCGCTACCGGCAAGAAAAGCAAAACCGCCGACCTCGAGCCCTTCTTTCGCGCGAACTTCGACGTCGCTACGCTCGGAAACGCTCTTCGCGCCTGATTCCATTAAGGTCTCGACGATAAGCGCTTGGGTGTCCGCGGCAAATTTGCTCGTAAGCTGGAGAACGACGTGTCCCGCATAAGCGTCGGCTACGAGACCGGGAAGATCGTCATTCTCGGCATTGATAAGGCGACGCGCTTGGGAGGATGAGAAATCATACTTTCGCGAGGAAACCGCCTCAAGAATCTTCGCCTTAAGATAGTCGCGAGTCGGCTCCGCCTTAAAGGAAACTATGCGAACGCGAATTTGGGACGAGGGGCTATTAAAGCCGAAGCCGAGGCGCTCCCCATTAAAGGAAACAACCTCGACCATTTCGGGCTTGGACGACTCGGAAGTTTTAATCGCTCCCGAGAAGATCCAAGGATGACGGCGCAAGACGGAATGCTCGCGCCCCTTCTGAAGAACTACCTTCTTCACCGGATACGCTTGATCGCGCCGAACTTGCAGACCTGGGAGCACTGCTTGCAACCCGCACAAAGAGTCGGATCGATCTTCATCTTAAAGAAGCCGGGACGAACCTCTTCGCCACGCGTAATCGCGGGGCAACCGAGCTTGAAGCAAGCTCCACAAGCTTTGCACTTCTCGGAGTCGGTCTCACAAAGCCCTTCCTTCGTAAGCTTCGCGGCGATACGGCAAGGAGCGTAAGCGACAATCAAAGCGCCTTCGTCATTGTCCATCGCATCGGCAAGCACCTTCTCGAGTTCGGAGAGATCATCGGCGGAAACCTTGACGACCTTCTTATAGCCGCAGGCCTTCGCGATATCCATAATGTCGGTAACGGGAGCCTCATCGCCCTGCAAAGTCTTGCCCGAGCCGGGATTATCCTGATGACCGGTCATGCCCGTAATGCGATTATCGAGAACGACGGTCGTAACGGGAGTGCCGTTATAATGAGCGGAGAGGATACCGGTAATACCCGAGTGGAAGAACGTCGAGTCGCCGAGAACCGCGCAGATACGCCCCGTCTTACCCGCCTTCTTCATGCCCGCAGCATTGCCGATCGAAGCGCCCATACAAATCGTCGAATCCATCGCATTAAGGGGAGGAAACGCGCCGAGAGTATAGCAACCGATATCGCCGGTTACAGTAGCTTTAAGTTTCGAGAGCGTGTAGAAAACGCCGCGATGACCGCAGCCCGCGCAAAGAACCGGCGGACGAGTCGGGAGCGTCGGATCGGTTGTCGCCGCCTTCGCTTCGGGGACGTCGCCGATAAGTTCGTGGCGAAGATTCTGGAGGCGGTCGGCATTAAGCTCGAAGATATTGAGCTCGGTCGTATGAGGAGTCACCTTAAGCCCCATCGCCTTGATCTGATCTTCGAGGAAAGGATCGAGCTCTTCGACGACGACGAGCTTCTCGACCGAATCGGCAAATTTCTTGACGAGCGCCTTCGGCATCGGGTTCGTCCAACCGAGCTTCAAAATCGAGTACTCGGGGAAGATTTCCTTAACGTACTGATAGGCGACGGCGGAAGTGACAAAACCGAATTCCTTCTTGCCCTCGATGATCTTATTCAGAGGCGACTCGTTCGATTCCGCTTCCATTGCCGCAGTACGCTTTTCGGCGTTAAGACGATGACCACGCGCGAACATCGGAACGGGGATCGTCTTCTTGATGTTCTTGACGTAGGGAATCACTTCATGGGGAGCGGGATTAAAATCGCCGAGATCGACCAAGGAGGAAGAGTGAGACGTGCGCGTTGTAAGACGGATAATGACCGGTACTTCGTACTTTTCCGAAAGTTCGAAGGCCTTGATCGTCATGTCATACGCTTCCTGACTGTCGGCGGGCTCAAGAAGAAGCGCACGCGCGAACTTGGCGAGATTGCGGTTATCTTGCTCGTTCTGAGAAGAGTGCATTCCCGGGTCGTCGGCGGAAATGATGACCATACCGCCCGTAGCGCCGACATAGGTGAACGTCATCAAAGGATCCATCGCGACATTTAAGCCCACATGCTTCATCGTAGTCATCGCACGCGCACCCGCCATCGAAGCACCGATAGCCGTTTCCATCGCGACCTTCTCATTAACCGCCCACTCGCACTTCACGGTAGCCTTGAACTTCGCGAGGTTCTCGAGAATTTCGGTAGAGGGAGTACCGGGATAAGCGGAAGCGACGATACAACCGGCCTGCGCGGCACCATGCGCTACAGCCTCATTGGCACTAAGGAATTTCTTCATTCGACTTTCTCCAATTAAATTCCGATTGGTTGTCCGGGGTGGATTCGAACCACCTCGAAAGGTATCAAAAACCTCTATGCTGCCATTACATCACCGGACAATAGTGTGAACGCATTCGGACCGATAGCCCGCTTTGTTCATCAGCGCCGCAATTTCCTGTCCGCGGCACTCATTAGGGACAAGGCCGAAGACAGTCGACCCGCTGCCGCTCATGAGAACTCCCTCGGCTCCGGCCGCTTTCAAAGCTTTCATCGTCTTCACGATTTCAGGATGAAGCGCCTTAGCCGGACTTTCAAGATCGTTCATCAAGGCCGAAGCCAATTTAGCGATCTCTCCGCTCTCAAGCGATTTCTTGATATTATACAATATTTCCCTGTCTTCGCGCAAGGACGGTTTGCAAGCAGAGTAAACTTCTTTCGTGGAGCAAAACACTCCCGGGTTCGCCAAAACCATATAAAGCGGAGGTTTTTCATCAAATTCGACAAGTCTCGTCACGATTTCGCCGCGCCCTTCCATCAAGACGAATCCACCTAAAACGAGCGAAGGAATATCGGAGCCGATCTTCGCGCCAAGCGCGGCGAGTTCTTCGCGCGTTTTGCCGAGAGCGTAAAGCTCGTTCAAACCCAGTAGAACCGCCGCCGCATCAGCAGAGCCTCCGCCCAAGCCTCCGCCTACAGGAATCATTTTCTTGACCGAAATCTTCGCACCGACTTGAAGCAAGTTCGCCGCCTTTACACAAAGGTCGTCCGGGTACCCGGTATCACTGGTCGTCTCGTTCGCTTTCTCAAGCGTGATTTCATCGTGGAGTGAAATCATGGCGACAATCGAGCGGAGGGCATGATAGCCATCCGCTCGTTTACCCAACACTTCAAGCGTCAGGTTTACTTTCGCATACGCGTTAATCTTCAATTTCGAGATCTTCGTCGTCGATATCACCGTCGGTTTCGTCCGCGCCACCGAAGCCGCCATTCATCATCGCCATCATGAACACGGTGTTGGCGGCGCCGGAGATTGCCTTGATTTCATCGGCGGAAATTCGATAGTGAACCGCTAAGGTATCATCGGAAACGCGCTTCACCGCGCCACCGATACCGGCCTTGCCCTCAGCAGGAAGTTGCATGAGTATCATCGACGCAGTGGTCTTCATGTCAGGATCTTCGATCGCCGATATAACGGCAGGCGCGAGCGTCTTCACAAGGCTGTAAATCGAAACGAAACTGACGGCCAAGACATCTTCTTCCATATACTCTGGAAGCGTCGCCGCGAAACGATTTTTCGCATTCATCGACGGCTTAAAGCCCTTGAACGCGAGCGCGAGATTAGCGCCGTTATACTTCTCCATGAACTTCTTGGAGAAATCCTCGGCCTTCTTTTGCCAATCCATCTCGTCTTTCTGCTCACTGAGCGCTTTAAGCTTCTCTATCTCATTCTTGACATCGATCGTAATCGTCTTCGAGCACTCAACGCCACCTTGCGAAAACGCAAGCGCGTTCTCATCGATCGTGTTCACTTGAGCGAGCTTGAAGGCCTTCATTTCATTGATCTTAGCAAGAACTTCGCCTCCCACCTTAATCGTTCCTTTCGCTTCCAAGCCGAGCTTGGTAACGGAATAAACGACCTCCGTCTCGCCGATGGAACCGACATAGTCCGCGCTGTTTTCGCTCTTCTCGAAAAGCTTATCGAAAAACTCGGGCATGACTTTAACGCGCATCAACGCGCCGCTCTTCAAAGTCGAGTCAACGACAAAACCCGCTTTCTCAGGATTGAACTGCAAGGCCTGCGCACCCAAGAATCCCCCGACGAGAGGATTACCGGTTATAGACCCTAGCGTCATGGCCGCCATCTGAAGCTCAGGCTTTTCAGCAACAGAGACCTTTACATACTTCGCAAAATCAAGGTCTTCGCAAGTGTTCTGAGCCTTGGCAAACAGCGTCGCGGTAACCGCGAACGCAAGAATCAACGTTTTACGAATCATTTCCGGAGGTCCTTTATGGCGTAATAAACATTAGTGAAAAGCGTTTCAAGCTTCGCTTTCGGAACGGTCGAGAACGCGAGACGAATGAGCCCCGAAAGCATGATCGTTCCTGTCGAATACTTCTCGATCAAGTGCTTACGGACCTTCTCGGCGTCGACCTTAACGGGCTTCACGCACATGAAGTAACCCGAGTTGAACGGCATTGCCTCGAAGGCTTCCTTAAATTCGGGATGCGTAGCGAAAATACGGCGAATCTCAAGATAGCGCGATTTCAAAACTTCGTACTTCTCGGCCTTCTGTTTGTCATAATCGGGGTCGGCAAAAGCGGCAATCGCGAGATGCTGACCAAGCGAGGACGCGTTCGAAATCGCAGAACGGACATTACCCGCAGCCTTAGCTTCAAGCGCCTTGAGTTGGGCCTCAGTAGCACCCTTGAAAGCGAACGAGATGAAGCCGACGCGAAGGCCCCAGACGTAATCTTCTTTCGTCGTACCGTCGAGCTTAACGGCAAGAACGTTCTTATGAAGATCGGAAAACTCCGCAAAGAGCGATTCGCCGTGAATACCCTCTTCGTAAACGAGTCCAAAGTAAGCGTCATCGCAAATGACGACGATCTTCTTTCCCTTCGACGCGGCGGCTTTAACGGCGGAAACGATTTTCTTGGCGTCCTCAACAGTCGCGGTGTAACCGGTCGGATTATTCGGGAAATTCAGGATAAGAATCTTTTTCTCACCGTCTTTAAGAAGCGCTTCTTTCATCGCCGCAGCATCGAAAGCGCCCTTCTTGAAGGTGTTGAAGTGCTCGACCTTACAACCGACGGCTTCTTTGAAAACGAGTTCATAGTTATCCCAGAAGAGATCGGGGGTAACGAGCGTATCTTTCTTGTTAGCGAAAAGTTCAGCGCAGATACGAATGCCATGAGTAAGCGCGTTCGTGACGACCGGATTCGAGAAAGTCTTACCTTTAAGCGAAGGATTCTTCTTCACTTCCATCGCCTTCCACTGCTCGCGGAGCTTGGGAAGACCGAACGAACCCGCATAAAGGAAAGCCTTCTTATCAAGATTCAAGTTCTTCTTGAACGAATCCATCACCAACGGAGAGCCATCCTCCTCGAAAGCCATTCCGATCGTAGCGTTGATATCGCAAGTCTTCGCTTCCGCGCCCTGACCCAAAATGCCGCCATAGGGGAAATACATGCGCTTACCTGCGTCCGAAAGGAAATCCGCCGCGCTACCTAGAGTTTCGTTCAAACCGATTGCAAGTTTATTCATTGTTTCTTATCGACCTTGGATTTGAAAATAAAACGTTTTTGAAGCTTGTAGCTCAAGAAAAAGAGTACCGACTCGACCACGATTTTGATAAGCGTAATCGAAACGCCGCGAAAATCGATCGCAGCAGCCATCGATTGAGTAAAAGCATAACTGAACGCTCCCATTAAGAGAACGAGCATCCAATATTGGACGAAACTGCGTTTCACGCGTCCCTTGGTCTTGAAAACGACAAGCCGATTGTAAAGATAGTTGAAGTTAGAGCTGACTAAGCGAGCGATGATAAGCGAAATAAGCGTATACTCTTTTCTCACCATCCCCGTGCCGTCAAGGATTCCGATCGCCACGGCAAAAGCGACGTTATCGAGAACGAAACTCGCTACCGAAGAAACGCAAAACTGGATAAGCGAGCGATAAATCCGAATCGTATCGAGAAGCGGATTGAAGTGGCTCGTCGCGTTACCTTCGATATAGATCGTTTCGATACCGACTTGAACGGGGCGAGAGAGATGATGCTTACAATCGGCAAGCATCGCCATCTCGTATTCATAGCGATCTCCGGGGATCGCGGCGACACGGGGAAGAAGCTCTTTAGGAATGCCGCGAAGTCCTGTTTGAGTATCGCGGATCATGAGCCCCGTCATAAAGAAAAAGACCCAACGCGTCCAAGTATTACCGAAAAGGCTTCTGAACGGAACCTTACCGGAGAACTCTCGCACGCCAAGCACCAGACCCTCTCGCTGAAATTTGAGAGCGTCAGCGACTTTCGCGATATCGTCCGGGGTATGCTGACCGTCCGCATCGGCAGTAATCACATCATCATTCTTGATATGATTAAAGCCGGTCTTCAAGGCAGCACCCTTGCCACGATTTTGCTCATGTACTAAAAGCGCGTCCACCTTGGAACGCGCTTCGACGAAAATATCCTTTCCGACAGTGGAACCATCATCCACGAGCACAATATGCTCGAAGCGCCCTTGAAGCTCATCAAGAAGCTTCAAGAGCTTTTCGTCAGGATTGTAAGCCGGGATGAGGATCGTCAAGTTCGGAATCCTTCCTCTTAAAGTCCGAGGCTCGCATTAACCTGAAGCTTCTCGCGAAGCTGCTTAAGCTGATAGTAGTCGGACTTATGAGAGAACAAATCGCGGCAGATATCCTGAGAAAGATATTCCATGCGAGTAGCACGAATACCCTGAATCAACTCTTCGGCGGAGGAGCTACGCTGCTGAAGCTCAGGAAGCTTTTCGAGAAGCTTAAGCGCCGCCCCCTTATCCACGACGACGTTAGTGTACTTGTCGCCGAAGAAGATCATACTCCCGCGGCGAAGTTTAAGATCGATATCCGCACGGCGGGAATTGATCGTAGCAACCATGGACTTGGTCTTTTCATTCGGAACAAATTCGCCGTCGAAAGTATAGGTTATCTTAACCGTAGGTTTCTTTGCCTTCTTCTTGGCTACTTTCTTGGCAGGCGCCGCGGACGATTTCTTGGCCTTAGGTTCGTCATCGAAAAGGTCATCCAACGAACCGAAGTCGTCATCATCTCCGAAGAGATCATCACCTCCGAAATCGTCTCCGGAATCCTCTTCTTCGGCCGAATCTTCGCTCGCGCCGCCTCCGACTTCGGACTTGTTGGCCTTCGCTCCGGCCTGAGTTTTGACGAATTCGTTCCACGGAACGACCTGACCGCTCACGAAGTTGCCGTTGATGCGGATGCCCGTGCCCCAGCGATCGACTTTGTAAGGAGCGGGGATATACTGACCGTTGATAAACACGATACCCGTACGAATTTCCTTACCCTTCGTAACTTTAAGATGCTTCGCCGAAGCGTTCGGTATCTTCTCGAACGCAAACGTTTCGAAAGACAACGCTGCGATAATCATCATTACGATAATCTTGATCAGTTTCATCGCTACTCTCCTCTCGGTCTTAAAAGATCCCACATTGCCGTAGCACAGAATCCCCGGAACCCGGTATTGTCAGTTAGAGCCGAAGCTCCTATAATAATGTCGGTCGAAGAAATGTCTGCTCAATCCGCGTGCAACACAGGACCCACGCTCTTTTCAGCCCTCTCTTACTTCGATTCCGTCAGTCGCCTTGAGGGCATCCACGACCTGGCGGAAGGACTTGCCGACTTCATCATCGGTCAGAGTCTTGGTGGAGTCACGGAACTCGAGCGCATAAGCGACCGCGCGCTTATCGGATCCGAGATCCTTTGACTTGAAGACGTCGAAGATTTCGACCTTCGTCAAAATCTTACCGGCGTTCTTCTTAATCACATTGACAATCATTTCGTTCGTAACCGAACGGGTAACGACCATCGCGATGTCGCGAGAAACGGACGGGAACTGAGGAACGGCCGAGACCTTTCCGACTTCGTTCGTTTTCTTCAAGAGCATCTTAAGCTCCATCTCGCAAAGCGCCATCTGAGTCGTCAAACGATAGGGATGGCGAAGCTTCGCCGACAAAGCGCCCATAACGCCGATTACCTTGCCGTTAAGTTTAACGCTAAGCGAAGCGCCGGGAGCGAACGCCGGGTGTTCTCCCGGTATGAACTCGACGCGACCGGCATGTGCGCGAGCGACGAGCTCTTCGACCGCGCCTTTAAGCCAAAGAACCGCTTCTTCCTCGGATACGCCGGCGCGCTTGCGCAAAGCCTCTCGACCGACAGGACCGACGAACCCCAAGGAGAGCATCTCCTTCTCCACGGGACGAGTACCGTCTTCTCCGCCCAAGGCGAAGACCTTGCCGATTTCGAAGAGCATCGCCGAATCAAGCTGATGCGAAGCGTTTCGGCCCAAGGACCCCATCATTTGCGGAAGAAGGCTATCACGCATGACTCCATACTCCGCCGAAACGGGATCAGGAATCACGAGACGCGACTTCTTGGTCGTTTCGCGATTATCGAAATCGTTAAGTTCCTTCTCGGAAAGGAACGAATAGTGCATCGCTTCGGTAAAGCCGAGCGCGAGGCAAAGCTCACGAATTTTGCCCTTCGCGCGGAAAGGCTGATCCGACAAGGTCGAGATCGAAGGTGCCGAAGGCATCGTGTCGGGAATATTATCGAGCCCATAAACACGAGCGATTTCTTCGACGAGATCCGCTTCAAGCGAAAGATCGTACCGCCAGGAAGGAATTCCGAAAGCGACCTCGGTTTCCGCAGCGTACGGGCCGGCCTTACGCGCGACAAGCCCGAGCGAAACGAGAATGTGGACCATCGCATCGTTCCCGACGGGGATACCGATAAGTTTACGCGCACGTTCGAAATTCAATACGACGTCGGCATTCAAAGGACGTTCGCGGTTATCGACATCAATGACGCCCTTCGCGATCTTAGCATTGCCGTACTTCTGCAAAAGATGCATCGCACGGCGCGAAGCGGAATCGGCAAGGTCCTTATCGACACCACGGATATAACGATAGCTCGATTCGGAAGCGAGTCCGAGCTTGGTCGCCGTGTACTTCGTCGACGTGGTTTCGAAAAGTGCGCTCTCAAGCATGACGGTCGTGGTACCGGGCGCGATACCGGAATCTTCACCGCCCATAATACCCGCAACCGCGTTAGGACGATTGGAGTCGCAAATCATCAGCATCGAAGGATCGAGCTTACGAGTGACGCCATCCAAGGTCATCATCTCCTCGCCCTCCTTCGCATCGCGAACGACGATCGTACGATCCGCGAGCTTCGTATGATCGAACGCGTGGAGAGGCTGGCCCATTTCGAGCATGACATAGTTCGTCACGTCGACCGCAAGCCCCAAAGAACGAACGCCGCAGAGTTCAAGTCGCTTCGCCATAAGCTTCGGGCTAGGAGCGTCAGCGGTCATCGAGGTGACGACACGCGCCGTGTAACGCGGGCACTTGGTCGGATTCTCGACGACGACCTTCACCTCGGAATTGACATCGATATCTTCTTCGACGAAATCGAGCTCGGGCTTCTTGAGCTCACGGCCGAGAATCGCCGCGTATTCACGGGCGATACCGATAACCGACAAGGCATCGGGGCGGTTCCAAGTGATCTCGATATCGAAAACGGTTTCAGGCTTATCCTCGCCGGATGCGATATCTCGAACGAGCGCACCGACAGGAACCTCGGCGCCGTATTCGATGATACCATCGTGATCGTCACCCAAGTGAAGCTCACGATTCGAGCAGCACATACCGTTGGACTCGACGCCGCGGAGCTTGCCCTTCTTGATCTTGAACTCGCCCTCGGGAATGAGCGCGCCGATTTTCGCGAAGGCGGTTTTGATTCCCTTGCGCATATTCGGGGCGCCGCAAACGACCTGATAAACTTCCTTACCGTCCGTAACTTTACAAACGTGAAGGTGGTCGGAATTCGGATGAGCCTCGCATTCAAGAACTTCGACGACGACAATCAAATCGGAGAGCTGAATTCCGCCTACGGTCTCAATCGACTCGACCTGGAGACCCGCGCGAGTAAGCTTCTCGGCGAGTTCTTTAGGGTCGATATCGTCAACCTTTACGTATTCATTCAGCCAGCTGATCGGTAACTTCATTCTTCACCTCTTCTTGAGCCTCTACTTTAGGCTCTTCTACAATCTTGGTCTCTTCCGCTTTGTGCTCTTCGGTCGAAGTCGGATTCGGCTTAGCCGATTTACGCTTTTTCCACTGAGGACCATACTTAGGATACTTTTCAACCGCCGAGTAAACGCCGTTAGTGAACGCGATCACATGGCCCGTCGAAACCAGCCAGTCGAGATGCTTCTTGACGTCGCCTTCAGCGGCAAGTTCATTCATGTCGCAGCACGGATGCTCGGCAACGAAAGTCGCGACCTTCGCGAGCTCGGGAATCGCATGCTCGGTATCGAACGGCTTAAGCTCAAGATTGATCACGAACTCGGGGCCCTTCGCATCATTCGCGCGGAAGAATTTCATTTTGCGATGATGGAACGCGCCGCGAAGCGCGAAGCACATGTTGTAAGGCGCGCGACGTTCTTTCTCAATCGCGTCCTTAACCGCCCAAACGAGAGGCTTGACGGGGCTCTTCATCGCCGCGGAAGCCGTGATCATCAAATGTTTCGGCTTATCGAGAAGCGACGAAAGAATCGTACGTTTGAACTCGATTTCGGCCTGCTCGCGAGTAAGCGGCGTAGCTTCTTCGGACGCGCCCTTAAGAGTATATACCGTGCGCTTCACCGCACTCTGACGCCAAGCTTCGATCGACTCGGCATCGCGCACCATTTCGATATGAGAACGATACTCCGACTCGCTCATGTTCGGGAAACGCGTACGGATCATCTCTTTGACGTTAGCGCCGAATTCATGAATATTCGGCGGGCCCAAAAAGACACCGGTAAGACCGCACTTCGCGACGCAACTGAAATTACCTTTAGGAGGCTCGACTTCGATCTCTTTCGCTGCATAATAATCAACGAGATGCGAAGATACGATATGATCGACAACCTCTTCTTCGGAAAGCGCGGCGAATGAGCAAGCCTTGCACTGATGGAACGTCTCCTTCGTCGTGACCTTCAGAAGAATCGACTCGGGATTATCCAAGAAGAAGTAAGCGAGATCTTTGAGCTTATAAGCGTGAGTATCCTGCTGAAGCTTACGGATAATCGTGCCGAGAGCCTTGGTCTCGGGAAGTATCTTCACTTCCGCATCCAGAGGCCGAGGCTTTTCGCGCACTTCGCCGAAATTGCGACGAGAAGAAGCGCCCTTCTCGAAAGGCCTCTTGAACGGCTTTTTATCACCGAAAGGCTTCTTCTCTCCAAACGGCTTACGCGGACGATCGTCATGACGATCTTCGCGAACTTTGCCGACGCTGATACCCGCGTCTTTCTTCGCCCAATCCGGCGTGAAAGACATCGACCCCAACGACGCGAGGTCCAACATATTATTTTCTTCTGTGCTCATTGCGATATAATTATATCATATATCTCACGTAAAGTGCGAACCAAATTGAGTTTTGCGCGCAAAGCCGCTGCCCCCGGTCGACCGTTGAAATAACGGAACAGATGAGTGTGCATTTTAACGCTCGCGTACCCATCTACCGAAGGAATATGATCTAAAGGATATTTATCAACTAACTTTTCGCGAAATTCAAGCAAATATCTCAGATGACGACGACAGATATCTTTCGCATCAAGCTCGAATAAAAGCTCGCTTTCTTCATTTTTCAAGCGCGAAAAAATCGCCGGATCATTAAGCGCGGCGCGGCCGACCATAATCGCCGCGACTCCCGTCTTGGCCATTTCCGAAGCCGTGCGAGCGTCAACGACGCTACCGTTGCCCACGATCGGCACCTTGGCTTTTTCGACGACTTCGCGCAAAAGTTCGAGATCGGTAGCGCCTCCGTGCATTTGACTCGTGAACCGAGCATGCACGATAAGCGAAGACACCCCGGCACTTTCCGCCGCGTTCAAAAGCTCGAAGATCCTCGGCTTATCGGGGCGAGGACCGAGACGCGTTTTAAGCGAAACAGGCGTCGACGTATTCTCTTTCATCGCTTTCAAGAGCCGATATACCTTCTCAGGGTCTTCAATCAATTTAGCACCCGCGCCCTCCCGCGTCACTTTCGTCATCGGGCACCCGGCGTTAAGATTAAGCTCTACGAAACCCTCCGGCACTTCTCGCGCGGCAAAAGCCAGATCGCGCTCGTTCGAGCCGAAAAGTTGGCAAGCTACCGGTCCTTCTCCTTCGAGCTTCTCCATCAAGTGCCTCGTCGGTCTGTTGCCGTGCGCCAATCCCGCCGCGCTCACCATCTCCGTATACGTCAAATCCGCGCCGCCTTCGAAACAGAGCTTGCGAAACGGAGCGTCGCTAAAACCGGCGAGAGGTGCTAAATAAAACTTCATTCGGACTTGGGCTCAGCGAGCGGCGTCAAGAACGGATCGGAATATTCGGCCGTAGGATCCACTACCGCAAAAGAAACGAAACTCGGAGCGCCGTATTCAGACGATTTGGTTTTCCCGAATACCGCGATATCTACTCGCTCATTGACTTTCAACTTCGAGCGCTTGACTCTGATGCGCGCCGTATTGCTCATCAATTTTTCTATCTTTACCGCGCCCGAGTCCCCGTGCACCTGACGAAATTCGTATTTGTCCGCGCCGTAAGCTTTGATATCGAAAACCCGCTCTTCGTCCGAGGATCGAAGAATGAACGAATAAGCGAAAGGTTCGGCGAAAAGAAGCTCGGGCCAAACCGAACGCTCGATGACCGGAGCGGCGGTTACCTGAAGCGCGACGAGCGGAGGAATCTCCGCGATAGTAAGCGACGAAGCCGCGCGCTTAAGCGCCTCAATATCGAGTCCGTTCGCAGGGAACGCGGTCGGATGAGCCTTGGGCGAGAGATAATCCTCCTCATTCTCGACGCCGATGAGATTCTTGCGGATCAAAGTCTGTATCGTCGGAGATAGGAGTCCTCGTTTTACAATCTCCGATTTGACTTCGCTCCTAAGCGACCGACTTACCTCCAACGCGGCACGAAGATAATATTGATCGGAATAACTACGACCGGCCGTTATAAGGCAATAAGGCGTGATCGCCGGGAACACATCCCCTAGCGTACCGATCGGAGGCGTATCGGCATGAGACGGGAAAACCCAAAACTGATTAGTCAAGTACGCCTTTCTCATCACCTTCAGTTTACCGGCTTCAGTCGTCATCATCGCGCGCGGCAAGCTTCGCCAATAGGCGTTGCCGAGATATGCTCTCGACGCATTACCGAAAAGCGGATACGGAAAAAGCATATTGGGAATATCAAGATCCAATCTCCGCTCACGACCTTCTTGATCGAGAGTCACGCGCGTAAGCCCGGGAAAATCTTCGACTTTCAACATCGAATGCATCCCGTCTCGATTCATGTACAAGTCTCCGGTATTCCCCAGCGACGCGCCTCTCACGAGCTCCAAAGAGGCTCGGAACGCGCCGACATCGAAATCCCAGAGAAGATTCTGCTCTCCCAAGGCTATCGTTCGCCCGAAGATACCGTTTGCCGGCACATTGGCATTCGGTCCGAGCATGATCGGACGCGACTTCATCTCCTTCGCGTACTCGACAAGCTCCTTGAAACGCTTGACGTTCTTAAGGCGCTTCAAATCATTGTCATCAGCTATAGCGTCACTATCCCTGAAGCCAAGATCGATGGCCGTCTCAAGCTCGTCCAAAGCCGGGGCGACTTCCTTCGCGTAAGCCAGCGAACAAGCGAGATTGTAATGCCAGGTAGGATCATCGGGCAAAAGCTCAACACCCTTCCGACAAGTTTCGGTCATCGTCTCGACATCGCCCTCTTTAAGCGCGACGATGAACTGCGCACGCAGCGCCTCATGTCGCGGTTGACGCGCGGGATAATCCCAAATCGAGAGTACCGCTAAAACTATCGCGAGAACGTTCATCAGTGATTGATCTTCATCCAAGAAGGAAGCTTGACGAGTTTCGCTTCACGGCTTTGATTAGTGGCCATAGAATCGATGGTTCCGATCGAAGGCGACTCCAGCGAAGCGAGGCGCGCGAGCATCGTTTGCTGACGAATGGCGCTCGCCTGACGCATCTTTTCGCTCTTCTCGCGTTCGACCATGAGATCTTGTTCCGTACGTTGAAGCTTCGCGCGCAGCGCTTCCGTTTCCTGACGAAGCTGAGTGACGTCCTTCATATTCTCCGAAAGACGAGCTTCTTCGACTCGTTTGATTCTAAGCTCTTCCTCGAGCTCACGAATCTTAACGATATTATCCATATTGACCTTCTCCTGCTCTCGCTTAAGAAGGTCCAATTCCTTACGTAGCTGAATGGTGCGGGGATCTTCCGGACGCTGAACCAAAGCGCGGCGAGTCATTTCTTCGATATTTCCGCCGGACTTTTTAAGAATCATCCTTCTCCGTTCCATAAGTCGATCGGCGCGCTCTTGATAACGGCGTTTGAACTCGTCGAATTCCTTCTTCTCGAGTTCGATCAGATCCTGAAGTTCCCGATTCTCGTCCGTCATGATTCCGAATACGGCCGCTTGAATATCCGCGACTTCACTAGCCGCAGCCGGCAGACGACGGAGTTCGTCTTCAAGATGAACGACCTGCTCCTTCAAAAGACGATTTTCGTTCTCAAGTTCCTTGATTCGCGCCTCATCGACGACGACCTTCTCAACAGGAACCTCGACTATTCTATCAACCGGCACTTCTACGACTTTTTCCACGATTCGATCGACCGGAACCTCAACTATCTTTTCGATGACCTGCGTGACCGAAGGTTTCAGCGGTTCTTTGATTTCTTCCGCTTCCGTCGGCGCGACGTCTTCAAGGGCGCCCTCTTCCGGCTTCTCAGGTTCCACCGCTTCGGCCTTCGGCTCTTCGATCTCGAAAGGCGGACGAACTTCGACGATGGTCGTCGTTTTCGGAAGTCGACCTGAAGCGAGCAGCGACTCCGCAGCTACTTTATTGAACGGCCCACGCGGGTTTCCATCGCCGATATCGATCGAAAAGCGCATATCGAGCATGGGCACCTCTTCAACCTTACGCCAAATGAGATTGTCATCCGAGACTTCCTGCCCGGGCTGAATCCGTCCCATTTCCGCCCACTCGACGAGCTTCTTCGCGTCAACGGGACCGAAAGTTTCGTTCTGCGTTCTCAAATACCATGTCGATTGTTCGTTCATATTCTCTCCGATCATTTGAAATTAACCGTTACGCCCATGCGCTTCGCACGTGCCATTTCGTTTTTAAGCGCCGCCTCGAGCGCGGCGAGTTTGCGAGGATCGGTCTTATCGAACAGACCGGGACGGTTCCCCGTCTTCGTCGGAGATACCGCTTCAGGCATCTTCCGATAAGCTCCGCGCAACACTATCGCGCCACCTTCTTGAGTACCGTCATAAAGGCGATATATTCTCGCCGTAGGCGGAACGACTTTTTGTTCGATCAACTTGGAAACCACGCCATGATTGAACGGTCCGAAGAGACGTCCGAGTTCGGTCTCGACGATCCACTTCATCTCCAACTCTTTCATGAGCGGAGCCGGGGTCCATTTCAAACGATCACGAGAAAGCAAACTCGTAGGCTCTATACGACCTTCTTGAGCCCACCGAATCAGCTTCGGCGGCTCCGCCGGGCCATACACCTTCCCGTCATCTGTCTTAACGTACCACTCAATCATTCGTTTTATTATTATACCAAATTACGGAAAAAGCGCGCAAGGCGAGCGATTAAAGCCTCTTCGCAACGCTCCGATAGCGGTTGCGCGCGATGATAAACTTCATCGGTATATACCGCCACTCGCTTCGCGGCCATCAACACCGCTTCGAAATATCGTTTATCGAAAGGCTTTTTCAATTCCGGGTACGCTATTTCATGTTCCTTAAGAAGCGCCTTTCTCACCAACATCAGCGATGTCGGAATCATCGAACGCTTTTCTGCTTGCAACTTGTCTTTAAGTTCCGCGCCGTTCCAGACCCCGGGGTAGGCCAACTCCAAATGATCCGATGATGAATCTCCGTCGAATATCACGAGATCAAGTCTATCCTCAACGGCGCGGCGAATCAGCTTCTCCATCGCACCCTCTACGATGCTGTCGTTCTCCGAACCCATAAAGTGAACATAGGCGTCCCTTTCTTCATCGGTCAAAGGCTTGGCATCTTGATGATATTCGCGCCAAAGATATGACATCGCCCCATCCGGCGACTTCCACGGCTTATCCTTGCTCGAATAATGAATGATGGCCGAATCGGCATAAATATCACGGATCGAAGCGTAATCGGTCTTGAAAAGACGATTGATATCTTCCAGTTGCCACTTTCCATCCGCACGCCAAAGGCTAACGGGCATGAAATTCCATCTTATCGGCAAGTACTTGAGATGGCCGTCGAAAACGACGTTGAAGACGTTTTGATCCATCAAGTTCGAATCCGAAAGCGCTCTCTTCGTCTCAATCAACTTATCCTTAAGCCCGAGTTCACGCATCAGCTTCAAATCAAGCAGCATCACTCCGCTATTGATGTACCGCTTCACGAGCTTAACGTATTTATGACGATAATATATCTGACCGCTATCGGGAACCGCGGCAGCGTAAGCGCCTCCTAGCTCGGTTGCGTATAATTCGCTTAAATCTTCACGGCAGATCAAGTCTCCGTCGATATACAAAAGTTTATCGATTCTCGGAAAGATTTCCGCCAAAAGGAATTTGAAGAGCGCCGAAATCGATGCCACGCATATCGCCTTTTCGTCAAAGACATGAAGGCCTGAGAAAATCGAGGGATCGCATTCCACTACATCGAGCTCGACTTTTTCGCTGCCAAGTCCAAGGAAAGCTCGTTTGGACTCTTCTTTCAACGCCGAGGCCACGATATGAACGACATATTCGCTATCAGGCTTCTTGGACTTGATAAGCGAGCGAATCGCCGTCGAAGTCGGCATCACATAATTATCATCGCTGATAAGGCAAATATGGACTTTCTCACGCATCACTTCTATTCGTCAGTTCTTCCAACTCGGTAGTAGCCTCTTCCCAGTCCGCCGTGTAACGATCGATTTCGAACTGAAGCGTTCTTACTTCGCGATTCAACTCCGCGAAATCGGTAGTGGGAGTAGGGTTGAACAGTTCCGCGGAGACCTCTTCAAGCTTCGCCTCCAACTCGGAAATCTTCTTCTCGGCCGTATCGATTCGCTTCTTAAGCTCTTTCGTCTTCGGCGCCAGCTTGGCTCTCTCGGCAGCACGTTGTTGGCGAAGCTCCTTGGAAGTTAGCTTCGGCACTGCCGAAGCATCACAATCAACATTAATGGCAGCTTTATTACCGGAACCTTCCACCCTTGAACCTTGACCTTTTGCCTCTTCTCTCTCCGCCTTCTTCTCCTGATAATAGTCGTATCCGCCAGGATACTGACGAATTCCCTCATGTGTGATTTCAAGAATACTCGTCGCTACCGCGCGAACGAAATCGATATCGTGCGAGACGAGGAGAATCGTACCGGAGTATTTCTGAAGCGCATCTTGAAGAAGCCGACGTCCATCGAGATCGAGGTGAGTGGTCGGTTCGTCCAAAAGGAGAAAGTTCGGCGCCGAAAGAAAAAGACGCAAGAACGCGAGGCGAATCTTTTCGCCGCCCGAGAGGACGCCCGCGGGCTTTTCGATGTCGTTTTCGTCGAAACCGAACGCGCCGAGCTGATTGCGGAAATTCTTTTCGTTCATCCCCGGAGGAATCGCGTTTTTGGCATTGCGATAAACGGAGACATCCGGCGGAATCGTTTCGGCGAATTCCTGCGAGAGATAGCCCGGGATGACGTTATGCCCGATAATCGCCTTACCTGAAGTCGGAGTACGAGTACCCGCGATAATGCGCATCAACGTCGTCTTACCGAGACCGTTGTAGCCGATCAAAGCGACCTTTTCGCCGCGCTCGATCTTGAAGCCGATATCCTTCAACACCTGCTTCACGCCGTCATACGAAAAGCCGAGCTCTTCGCAGCGGAACATTTCGATTCCACTTGGCGGCGGCTCGGCGAGGCGAAGCTTACCCGACTGAGTATAGCGCTTAGGCAATACGATTCGCTCTTCGTCGATTTTATCGATAAGCTTTTGGCGCGACTGGGCCTGAGCTGCCTTCGTCGCCTGAGCACGGAAACGATCGACGAAGCGCTGGAGCTGTTCGCGATGATGATCCTGATTTTCTTTCGCCGCGAGGAGATGCTGATATCTGACCTCACGCTCGTTCAAATACCAATCGAGTCCGCCTTCGTAGCGCGTCGCCGTTCCCGCGTCGACTTCGACGATAAGCGAAGTAAGCGTACGAAGAAGATAGCGGTCGTGAGAAATGAGCATCAGCGTCCCGTCATAAAGCTTAAGGAACTTCTGAAGCCAATCGACGGCGGGAAGATCGAGGTAGTTCGAAGGTTCGTCGAGCAAAAGAAGATCAGGCTTTGAAGCGAGGACTCGCGAAAGCTCCGCTCTCATTCTCCACCCGCCCGAGAAGCTTTTGAAAGGCTTCGAGAACTCTTCAGTCGTAAAGCCGAGGCCTCCCAAAGCGACCTTTACTCGCGTTTCGATATCATAGCCACCCAAATGCTCGAACTTCGTCTGGAGCTCACCGTATTTATCGAGCACTCCCGGTTCGTCCAAACGCGATTCTAGCTCTTTCATCTCTTCTTCGATTTCGCTTAAACCCGGAACGCCGCGGAGCGAATATTCGAGAAGCGTTTCCTCAGGGGTATCAGGCTCAGGATTCTGGCGCGTGAAGCCGATACGAGGATTTCCTTCGATAATAAGTTCGCCCTTATCGGTCGACATTTCTCCGAGGACGATCTTGAAGAGCGTCGACTTCCCCGAACCATTCGGCCCGACGACGCCGATTCTATCACCCTTGTTGACGCGGAACGTAACGTCCGTCAAGACATCCTGATGACCGTAATGAACCGATATTCCCTTAAAGTCGAGCATTAGCCTATAATCTCCAATTCCACGTCCTTAAGTCCGGCCTCCTCAAGGGCTTCTTTCATGCACTTTTCGGCAAGATGCGGCGCGTTGCATTCTCCCGAAAGATGCGCGAGGAAAAGCTTTTTAAGCTTCCCCTTTTCGCAATAAGTCTTAACGAGCTCCGCCGCTTGATCATTCGAAAGATGTCCGTGATTTCCGGAGATACGATCTTTCAGTTCGCGCGGTCTTCCGCTCGTATGGAGCATAACGGAATCATGATTCGACTCCAAGGTCGCATAATCCGCTTTACTCAATTTTTCTCCGATCGAGGCAATCGGATAGCCGATATCCGTTCCATGAAAATACGTTTCCCCTCCCGCCTTGATAAGGTAGCCGACAGGATCCGCGGCGTCATGCGGAATCGGGAAAGGTGAAATCTCGAACGGACCTATCTCAAAACTTTGATCGTTTTCAAACGAGACGAACTTCTCGGAATCGGCTCCGGTCGCGACTTGTGTGGCCTCGGCAGTCATCTGATTCGCATAGACCGTAACATCTCGTTGATTAAGGAGCACTTTAAGCCCCGAGATATGATCGGAATGGTTATGCGTTATCAAAACCGAATCGAAAGCGTAGTCTTTCACTTTCTTATAGCACACTCCACAATCAATCAAAATCGACGTACCCTCGTGCTCGACGAGGTACGCGTTACCTTTGGAGGAGCTGGCTATCGGTTTTATTGTCAACGTTCGAAAGCGCGGTGCGCGATGTCCTTACGATAAAAACAGGTGTCGAACGAAATCTTCGAAACTCGCGAATAGGCGTTATCGACCGCTTCGCGCAAGGTTTTCCCAAGCCCCGTGACGCTAAGAACTCGCCCTCCGGAAGTTATGACTTTATCACCGTCTTGTTTAGTACCGCAGTGGAAGACGATTCCTTCCCCTACACCTACACCTTCACCTACACCTTCAATCACCTTCCCCTTCTCATAAGAGCCGGGGTATCCACCCGAAGCGAGAATCACTGTCGCGGCGCACTCTTCTTTAACGACGATATCTTCGTCTTTGAGGCATCCGGTCGCGGCATGAAAAAGCGCCGCGGCGAAGTTGCCGCCGAGACGAGGAAGCACCGCTTCGGTCTCCGGATCGCCGAAACGCGCATTGAACTCGACGACGTTGATGTCCGAGCCCGACTTCGCCGCAGGACCATGCGGATAAGAATTATCGTTATTGACCATTAACCCGGCGTACAAAATGCCGCGATAAGTGATGCCGCGTTTCTTTAGCTCGCGAACGACGGGAAGAATGATCTTCTCCTTGATCATCGGAAGCTTGTCGGAAGTGATGACCGGAGCGGGAGAATACGCGCCCATGCCGCCGGTATTCGGACCCTTGTCACCATCGAAAACTCGCTTGTGATCCTGAGAGCTCGGCAGGAGAACCGCGTTCTCACCATCGACCATCGCGAGAATCGAGCACTCTTCACCATGAAGAAACTCTTCGATCAAAACTTCCGCTCCTGCCGCGCCGAATTTGTTAGCTACGAGCATATCGTCTATCGCTTCTTCCGCCTGAGCTAAGGTTTCAGCGACGATAACGCCCTTACCTGCCGCGAGGCCGTCGGCCTTGATGACGACGGGAAGTCCATACTCGGGAAGCGCGGCCTTGGCCTCAGCAGCGTCGGTAAAGGTCTTCGCCATGCCGGTCGGAACTCCTGCCGCGTCCATGATTTCTTTCGCGAAACGCTTCGAGCCTTCCATGCGTGCTCCGTCCTGAACGGGGCCGAAAGCGGGAATGCCGAGCTTTTCCAATTCATCGACGAGGCCCTTGACGAGCGGAGCTTCGGGGCCGACGACCACGAGGTCGGGCTTATTTTCTTTCGCCCACTCGCAAACGCCTTGAACGTCCTCCGCGCCGACCTTAAGGTTCGTCGCTATCGAAGTCGTTCCCGCGTTACCGGGCGCGCAAAAGAGTTCGTGCTTTTCCTCGTCTTTCGAAAGTCTCCACGTAATCGCATGTTCACGACCGCCCGAGCCGACGACCAAAATCTTCATTGTTTTCTCCTTACTGTTTCGGGACGAGAAGCTTCTGCCCCACGCGCAAATTGTTGTTCTTAAGGTTGTTCATCTCTTTAAGCTTCGGGACGCTCGTGCCGAAAGCCTTGGCGATCAAATAAAGCGAATCGCCGCTCTGCACTTCGTATTCCTGACAAGGCCCGGAATAAGTCTCGACTTTCTTCGAACTTTTGGCCTCACTCTTCGTCTGCGCGGCAGCTTGCGCCTGCAGAACGGGTTTGAGCCTGTCGGTTATATCTTTGACGATTTCTTGACGCTGATTGGCCAATTCTCGGCGCAGTTCCTGAATGGATGCTTTGATCGCGTCGATTTCCTGACGCGTCGTATTATCCTGTCCCTTCGATTCAAGGCGCTGAACTCTCGCCGACAGATCATCTACATTATTGTTGATCACATCAAGCTGCGCCGCGACGCGTCCCACTTCCGCCATCGCCTGATTCTGCATAAAAGCATTCTGCCCCGCCGCAATAGCGAACGTAGACATTAACGTCAACCCCATCATTAAGCTGAATTTATTCATGTTACTCCTTAAAACAAATAGAACCATAGCCACAATATCGAAAAGATCGCCACCTTGATCAGGAAACGCCCTTGACGGTACTCGCGCTCATCTTGATCGACGCTTCGACCGAACTGACGCGAACCTCCACCCGCGATATAATGGAAAAGTCGCATACCCGGGAAAGCGTCGAGTTTCCACGGCACCTTTCGCCGCGTATACGGGTGCGACTCGCGCAAAACCGAGGTATGAATCGAGCTCATCGTTTACGGCAAAACAATCGTCTGACCGACTTTCACGCGACCATCAGTGGAAATCGTCGCCTTGTTCGCTTCACGAATAAGCTGCCAAGCGGAAGATTTGCCATAGAACTTGATCGCGATCTTATAGAGCGTATCGCCGTCTTGAACGACATAAGTCTCCGGCTTCTCGATCGGCGCGCGCGACGACTTGCCGAATATACCGGCAGCGTCTTCGTCCTTCGACTTTGCGACCTTAGGCGTCGCGACCGGAGTCTCGACCTTAATCGGCGGAGCTTCTTCACTCGCTCCCGCGTCATCCTCGCGAATCGCGTTGATGTCTTCGGACAAATCTGTACGTTCCTCCGCTTCTTCTTCACGAAGTTCCTCGATTTCGCTCTTGACCTCCTCGCGATTATCGTTAAGTCCGTCGTCGAATTCATTCATAAGCGCGTTTTTGTCGAGCTTGACGATTTCACGCTCTTTTTCTTCTTCTCCAAACGACTTGATATGCTTTTTAAGGCGCTCGTTCTCGGCGGTCAGGTTCGCCATATTGCGACGGAGCTCGGAGAGTTCCTTTTGATTGGCGTTGTTGATCTCGCTTACGCGCTTGAATTCGCTCTCGAGTCGCTGATACTCTTCGGCAATCGCCGCGCTGGAAACGATACCGTACTTTTTCGCCAGCGCCTTCGCCATGTCCTTTTCACAGAGCGCGAGGCGCTCTACCGCCAACTTTGCCTTGTCGCTCGAAGGCTCCTGCAGCAGGTACTCCGAATAATTGCAATAAGCTGCGGGATAATCTTTCACATGATCCTGCTGAAGGCAAGCGAGCTGGAATCGCGCGGACGAATTAAGCGGAGCGCGCTTCACGACCTTCAAAAGCCCATCAACCGCGGCATCAAGACGCCCGGTCTTATACTCGGCCATCGCCGCTTGGTAACCGGCGTCGCTGCGCTCTTTTTCGAATTCGCGACGTTCGGCGTAATCACACGCCGTCAGCGTCATCATCATCGACAGCGCCATCATCATCTTCAAGTTCTTCATCTTCATCCTCCTCATCTTCTTCATCAAATTCATCCGGGGTATCGTCAATAAAGAAATCGTCATCGTCTTCGGACTCGTTATTCGACTCGTCCGTAGTCGAAGTCTCAAGTCCAAGTTCAAGTTCGGTATCTTCTTTCACCTCTTCACCTTCAACTTGAACTTCTCCTTCAACTTTTTGCTCCTCGACCTTCGTCTCAGCCGCCTCTGCGGCTTCCGCCGCGGCCTTCTCGAGCTCGGTCTTCTTCTCGACCTTCTTATAGCTCTCGGCTTTCAGTCGAGGATTCGAGCGCTGCAGCGTAGGATCGAGTTTGTTAAGTTCCTGCAGGCTCGAAAGTCCGAAGTGCTCGAGAAAGATCGGTGTCGTACCATACAAAAAAGGATGTCCGGGCAATTCCGACTTGCCGACCAATCGAATCAATTGCAAATCGACAAGCGTCTTGATGTTCGCCGAAACGTCGACACCGCGAATCTCTTCGATTTCGCCCTTGGTAATCGGCTGACGATAAGCGATAATCGCGAGCGTTTCCAACGAAGCTCTGCCCAAACGGCTCGGACGGTCGAGTTTGAGCATCGCGCGAACATAGCGCCCCGTTGAAGGGATCGTCTGCATGCGATAGGTTCCTCCGGTGCAAACGAGCTCGTATCCGATACCTGCGACCTTAAGCGCTTTTTCGAGGCCTCTTAGCGCCTCCGAGATTTCTTTCGACGTGCAGGACTTATAAACGTCCATAATCTCTTTGTTCTCGCCTTCTTCCGCTTCTACCGCCCTCACCGCGTTACGAAGCTCTTGCTGCGTGAGGGGGCTTTCGCTCGCGAAAAGAAGCGCGCCGACGATTTCCTGCAAGCTTCGAGGCAACGGTATTTTCACTTCATCACTCATAATCATCCGGCCTTTCCAGGGGCTTATCTTCAGGTTCTTCCTTCGAAGCGAGAACTGTAATTTCATGAAACGCCGCGTTCTGATAAACGATAACGCGGTGTTGCCTCAAAAGTTCCAGAAGCGCCAAAAACGTGACGATAATTTCACCTTTCGGCGCATTCTCCACATCGAAAAGCGAAAGGAACGAGACCTGTCCTTCGCTACGCGCGCGATTCAAAACGTAATCCATCTTCTCCGGAACGGAAAAGCGAATACCCTTAAGTTCCTCGTGCGGCATTTCGGCGGCGCGCGCGACGACGTCTTGAAACGCGCTCAAAAGGTCGTAAATATCGAGGTGAGCGAGCGCGCCCCGCGCATCCGCCGCGGTCTTCTCGAATTTGGGTCGCCCGCCTCCGTATTCGAAGCGATTCTGAACCATCGCCTCCCTGCGTTCGAGCTGAAGCGCGGCGTCTTTGAACTTCTTGTATTCGATAAGCTGACGAACGAGATCCAATCTGGGGTCGACCCATTCCTCCTCTCCGTTCGACGCCGACGCGCGTCTATCGACCGGCAGGAGCATTCGCGATTTGATAACCATGAGCGTCGCCGCCATAACCACGAACTCACCGGCGATATCAAGATTAAGCTCGCGCGCAGCCTTGATGAACTTCATATATTCGGTCGTGATATGCTCGATCGGGATATCATAAATATCAAGCTCCTCACGACGAATCAAATAGAGCAATAAATCAAGCGGCCCTTCAAACACGTCAAGGGTCACCTTATATTCATCGGCGAATAGCAGCTCTTGTGACATTTTAGATGAATATTATACCAAATTTTCACTTCATTGTCATTGTCGATGCCGCTCTCAGAACCTCTCGCGCAATCAGCTCGGAAACTCCTGCCACTGAAGCTATCTCCTCGACTGAAGCTTTCGCTAGATATCTGATCGACTTGAATGTCTTGAGCAACTTAAGCTTCTTTGCTTCTCCGATCCCCGGTATCTCATCAAGAACAGACTCTTTTATCGTCTTTTCTCTCAAAGAACGGTGATAAGTAATCGCGAAACGATGCGCCTCATCCCTTAGGCGCGTAATCACGAATAGTCCCTGCGAGTCGCGAGGCAAAAGAATCGATTCTCGTCCGTCATCCAACACGATTTCCTCTTGGCGCTTGGCGAGGCCAACGGTCGGAATATCGTTTATACCGAGTTCCGCGAAAACGGCCCTGGCGGCACGAAGTTGCGTGATGCCGCCGTCGCAAATATACAAATCGGCCCTTGGCGAGCTCGACAACAACGTCGACTCGCTGCCGTAGCGTCTTCTTACGACTTCTGCCATCGCTCTCGGATCATCAGCTCCCTCGAAACTTTTGATTTTGAAGTGACGATAAAATCTCCCGTCCGGCAAACCATCACGCGCAACCACTAGCGAAGCGACGTTGTAAGTTCCGAATAAGTTCGAGATATCCACGCACTCAATGATACGCGGGGGTTTCTTGAGCCCGATCGCTTCAGCGAGCTCTTTAATCCCTAAAAGAGCTTCCTCTTCCTTCATGTGAGGAGATTTCCTCACGAAATGCGCTTTCGTCATCTCTTTCAGCGCGGCAATCGTGTCGCGATATTCCGCAGCTCTTTCAAAGTCGGACTTCTCGGCGGCCTCGCGCATTTTCCCCTTGAGCTCTTCGAATATCGCAGGGCGCTCGCCTCTTAAGAACGCCGCGGCCTCGTTAAATCGTTCTCGATACTCTTCCTTCGTGACCTTTTTAAGACACGGAGCACTACAGGTGCGAATCACATCAGCGAGACAATGCTTATGATCTTCTTTTGAAGGGCAAATCGCGTCGCATTCACGAATACCGAAACGCTTCTCGACGAAGTCTTTCGCCGCGCGAACGATCGGGCTCGACGGAAAAGGCCCGAAATACATTGCTCCATCTTCACGTACGATTCTCACGCAAGAGAATCGCGGATATTCTGCGCTAGGGTCGGCTCTAAGCGCCAAATAGCGCTTATCGTCGCGCATCAAAATATTGAAATGAGGCTTGTACTTCTTGATCAACGAAGCCTCGGTAAGTAGCGACTCCGCCTCGTTCTTAACCGTCATCCATTCGAAATCGTAGATCGTCTCGACCATCGAGCGAACCTTCGGAGGATGCTTATTGACGGCTCGAAAATAACTCGAGACGCGACGTTTCAAGTTCTTGGCCTTACCCACATAAATGATTTGACCCCGCCTGTCACGCATAAGGTAACAGCCGGGGTTCGTGGGTACGGTTTTAAGCCGCTCTCGGATAAGCTCGGTCACTTAGGCCTTGGCCTCTTCACCTTCACCTTTCCCCTTCACCTCTTCATCCTTCTCGCCTTCTTTAAGGCCCTTCATGAATTCACCCTTCGCCTTTCCGAGACTACGAGCGAGTTCAGGGATCTTCTTGGCACCGAAAAGAACGGCGACGACCAAAACGACGATTACAACCTGCCAAAGTCCAGGTCTCATGATTACCTCCTTCAGTTACAAACGGGCGTGACGCCCTTCTTGAGGATGATATTGCCGTACTTCGCGGTTTCTCCGGTAAGCACGACAGCGAAAGCTTTTTTCGCGCGCTCATAGAACGCGTATCGTTCCATGCGAACGATCTCTCCGTCGAATTTAAGCGCCGCGCGATACTTCTTTTCTACCTCCGGGTCGAGCGTATCGCCGGGGACCGCTTCCATCATGATGACCGGCGGAGCGTAGCTATCAAGCTCAAACAGCGGAATCATACCGGCCATAAGCTTATCAGCCGCGAGACCATCCGCACGAAGAACGTAGTTACAATCCTTCCCGAAGTAGTGAGCCGGGAAATGAGCATCGGAGATAACGATCTCATCGCCATGACCCATTTCGGACATAACCTTCAATAAATCAGGAGAAATGACCGGCGAAATACCTTTTAACATAGCTCACTCCTTTATTAGAAGATTAAAGATAAGGATACGTCATCAAAAGCCCACCGTAGGTAAGGCCTGCGCCGAAGCCAACGAACGAGATCTTCATACCGGGCTTCACGGAGCCGTCCTTAACCGCGGCGTCGAGCGCGATCGGAATCGAAGCGCCCGAAGTGTTGCCGGTCGTTTCGATGTTCGAATAGAACTTCTCAAGCGGATATCCGAGACGCTTCGCGGAAGAATCGAGAATGCGCATATTCGCCTGGTGCGGAACGATAAGATCGATGTCGCTCACCTGAATACCGGCTTCCTTGCAGAGCTCTTCGATGACCATCGGGACGGTCTTGATCGCGAACTGGAAGACGCCGCGGCCGTTCATGAAGAGCCACTCGTTCTTCGCGGGAGCACCGATAACGACAGGATCGTGAGTACCGCCCTTGCGGCCCATCATTTCCGCGCCCGAACCGTCGGAGCGGAGATAAGAATAAGTCTTCGCGCCTTCACCTTCGCCCTCGGGAGCCTGCCCGACGACAACCGCGCCCGCGCCATCACCGAAGAGGATGCAAGTGCCGCGGTCGGTCCAGTCACAAATACGCGAGAGGCATTCGGCGCCGATAACGAGCGCTTTCTTGTCAGGATGAAGAGTCAAGTATCCGCGCGCCTGTTCGAGACCGAACACGAAACCGGAGCAAGCCGCCATCAAATCGAACGCATAGGCATTTTTGCAACCAAGAGCATCTTGCACGATGCACGCAGTCGAAGGAAGTGCATGATATTCGGGAGAAACCGTCGCTACAATAACGAGCGCAATATCCAGAGGATCGACCCCGGCGGACTCGAGCGCAGCCTTTCCGGCTTTAGTCGCCATCGACGCGGTAGCATCGGTTCCTTCGGCGATATGACGCGAGTGAATGCCCGAGTGCGAATAAATCCATTCATCGTTGGTGTCGAGATTATACACCTTGGAGAGGTCGTCATTCGTCACGACCTTTTCGGGCAAGTAGCTGCCGGTACCAAGAATCTTCAGCATGTAAGTTTCTCCTCTTCTACGAAATCGTATTGTGACATTATACCATTTTTGCCACAGACTGTAAAGCGTTCAAGAAATTCCTCAAAAGGACGATTCTTCGCCGATTTGACGAAATCGATCGAGGGAACGAAACCGCATTTGCGACAAATATGATCCATCGCTGCATATTCGAGAGTCCGCCCCATCGCGCGGCAACTCATTACGAAATCGGTAATCGCCCTTCTCGTCAAATCGACGACGGCATAAAGGACCAAGCCCTGAAGACCGAACTTATCGGCAGCGCGGAAAACGAAGACCTTGCGCGAGGCATCCGTAAGCAGCGCAGCGAACTCTTCGCGCGTCCGACGAATCGTCGTCGCATTGAACTGATTCGTCTTACCGGCCATCTGGGCGAGACGATCAAGATCGCGCTCCGCGGCAAAAGAGGCGGAAACTTTAAGCTTCAAGCTCTTCAGATAATCGTTCGAGTCCTTATATTGGGCGAGCTCTTCGGAGGCCTTGCGCAACGCGGCGTAGCTTTTCGCACGAAGCGCATCCTCTTCGGTTTTTCCCATCTCGGAAAAGAAATACTCTTCGAGGCGGCGAAGGAACGCCTTGGGTTTCTCCATATCTTCCGGGAACGGGACAACCGTCACCTCGGGCAAATGGGCCGCCATCTGGGCGCGCTCGTGAGGATTATCATCGACGAAGACTACCGAATCAAGCCCAAGGTTGAGCGCGCGGCAAGCTTCGATCAAGTTCCCCGCCTTCGGCGCCCAATTCTGACGCGCTACGGCAAAGTCGCTTTTTTGAAGCGGCATATCCGCGCGAAAATCGAAAGGATCGTTTTTCGTGAGGAGTACGAGCGTCACGCCCTTCGCTTTGAGTTTAAGAACGCCTTCTTGAAATTCGCGGTAAGGAACGAGTTTTTCTTCGCCATCCTCGGAGAGAATCCCCTTCCAAAGCGTATTGTCGGCATCAAGCGCGAGAATCTTTTTAGGCGCGGCAAGACGAAGAAACTCGAATTCTTCCAAAAGTGCCGCGATGCCTTTCAAGGAATACGGCATCGAAGCGAGGACTTTCATGCGCTCATCGAATGCGCCTTCGACTTCTTTTTCAAGCGCCGCGTCATACTTCGTCACATCGAAAACGAAGTCGGCTTTGTTCAAGGGAGATTCTTGATTTAAGAGTTCCTGCCTCCAAGCTCCGAAGCCGGGCGCGACTACGGTCTCATACCCCGCCTTCTCGAAATAAGGCGCGATAAGTTCGACGGCGACATCTCCGACGAGCGCGACGCTAGTTTTTCTCGGCTGCATTCTTCCAGAACTTCATCGATTTGTTAAGCCCGCGCCCTTCGAGATAATTCATCATCGCGAGATTCAAGGCCTTGCCGATCAAATCCCAATCAGGCGCGCCCTCTTCGATAAACGCGAGCTCGTTCTTGCAGAATTTGCCGCGATGAGGGAGGACCTTCAAACCGAATTTCTCGGCGCCCTTCGCAATCGGGCTATGGACGGTCAAGGCGAAGCGGTGCCAAAACGCGCTTTGAATCAAATCTTCCTTAATTAAGCCGCGTACGAAATCAAGCGCCCCGAAAGCTTCCTTTTCGGTTTCGGTCGGGAAGCCGTACATGAGATACGCATGGACCATAATCCCAGCATCATGAAACGCTTTCATCGCCGCGCGGGAAGACTCGAGAGTGATGCCCTTATTCATGAGCTTGAGGAGGCGGTCATTCGCACATTCGAGCCCCGCAGTTACCGCGATACAACCCGCATCGGCCATAAGCTGACAAAGTTCGGGAGTAAAGCTCTTATCGAAGCGGACATTTCCCCACCACTCGGTTTTGTAACCGCGCCTTAATATCTCCTTGCAAACGCCGCGGATAACGGCGGGAGGCATCGCTTCATCGACGAAATGAATTCCGCCTCCGACTTTTTCCATCGCATCGACGATTTCCTTCGGATCGGTCATCGTGAAGCATTTGATGTAAGGAAGCGAGACGTCACAAAACGCGCACTTATGCCAGTAACAGCCGCGCGCCATGATGAGCTTGCGCCAGCGACCGACCGACCAGAGACGATGCATCGGATTTATCGTTTCAACGACATCGAAATATTCGTCCCAATCAATTCCCTCGTAGCTCGGCGCAACGAAGAGCGGAACTTCCACGCCTTTGACGAACTTATCGTACCCTTCATCGTACATGAACTCGTCGAAGTACTTGAAAGGACGTTCATCTTTCAAATCGCGAAGCTCGGTCGAAACGAAACCGCCGCCTAAAAGCATCTTCACTTTCGGATAATGCTTTTTAACGTACGCGGCGATTTTGAAAGCGGCGACAAGCGTCCCGGGGAAAGGACAAGAAACGCCGATAATCGTAGGGCGAGTTTCCTTAATCGCCTCTTCGAGATGAAACTCGAGGGGCTCATCAAGAACGCCGCGCTTTTTTATGAGCTTCTCCACGGCGCCGAAATCTTTCGCGCTCGCGCTGATTCGCTCGGCATAACGCGAAAATCCGAAGCTCTTATCGACATTATCACGAATCCAGATCGCAAGCTCGTCGATAAATTCGCTCGGGGCGATTTTCGCTTCGTCGGGAGCATTCCCGGATAAGAGCTCAAGAATCTCCTCGGCCTCATCGCCTCCATAGCTTAAAAGGATGTCACGAACGACCTTAATCGAAAGGTCGCGCTGAAAAACCTTGTAGCCGAGACGCGAAAGAAAGCCCGTTAAATGCATTGTTGCCGGATACGGCGTGTTCGTTTGCACGAACGGCGGAGTAACCAGCAACAATCTATCGCGTTTGGTCACGCGGATAATTTAGAATTCGAGCTTCTCGTACATCATCGCCAAAAGTTCGGCGTAGGACATACGCGACTGAGTCATCGAATCGCGCTCACGAACGGTGAAAGTGCCGTCCTGAGTCGACTGCTCGTCGACCGTGATGCACCAAGGCGTACCCGCCTCGTCCTGACGACGATAACGGCGGCCGATGGCACCCGCAGTATCCCACATCACGTTGAACTTCTTCGAGAGCTTCGTGAAGATCTCGCGAGCGAGCTTCATCTGGGCCTCGTCTTTCTTGATGAGCGGGAAAATCGCGGCCTTGATCGGGGCGACCTTCGGCGAGAAGTGAAGAACCGTACGAACGTCGGGCTTCGCGGGATCTTCGGAGAGATTCTGCTCTTCGTAGCCCTCGCAGAGAAGCGCGAGCATAAGGCGGTCGACACCGGCAGAGGGCTCGATCACGTGCGGAACATACTTACCTTCAAAGAGCGCGAGACAGAACTTCTCGGCTTCGATAGGATCTTTGCCGCGGGAGACCCAGTCGGCCTGAGTCTTTTCGATGAAGGCCTTGCGAGCGGCTTCATCCATTTTCTTCGCGGCCTGCTTAAGCGGGTCGTCGAAGACCATCTGGGATTCGCCCGAGTGCTTCTGATGTTGAGAGAGGTCGAAGTCGGAACGCGCGGCGATGCCTTCGAGCTCCTGACGACCGAACGGGAAATCGTATTCGATATCGACGCACGCGCGGGCGTAGTGAGCGAGCTCGTCGGGCTTTTGCCAATATTCGACGAAGTGCTCGGTAGGAAGGCCGACGGCGTTGAGGAATTTCTTACGCTGTTCGACCCAGTACTTGTGCCAAACTTCCCAGCCCCAATCATCCTGAACGGGACCGTTCAAATCGGGATTGTCGGCGAGAGTCACGACGTGGCCATGAAGAATCTCAACGGCCTCGTCAGGGCGAATGAAGAACTCGAGTTCCATCTGCTCGAATTCACGCGAGCGGAAGGTGTAGTTACGCGGGGTAACCTCATTGCGGAAGCTCTTACCCATCTGAGCGATACCGAACGGAACCGTCTGACGCGAAGTCGCGAGAACGTTCTGGAACTGGGCGAAGATCGCCTGAGCGGTCTCAGGACGGAGGTAAGCCGTGTTCGAGGGATCGTCGATCGGGCCGACAACCGTCTTGAACATAAGGTTAAAGGGCTTCGGCTCGGTCATCTCACCGCCGCAATAAGGGCAAGAAAGCGTCCCTTCGGGATTGTGAGGAACGGGCTTCTTTTTCTGTTCGGCGAGGATGTCTTCGATCTGGTCGGCACGCATCAACTTCTTGCATTCCTTGCACATCGTCATCGGATCGGCGAAAGTGTCGAGATGGCCCGACGCCTTCCAGATTTTCGGGTGCATGATGATCGTCGCGTCGAGACCCGCGACATCTTCACGGCCACGAACCGTGAACTGCCACCAAGCCTGCTTGACGTTCGCCTTAAGCTCGCTACCTAAAGGACCGTAGTCCCAAAAGCCCGGCATACCGCCGTATATTTCGCTCGAATGATAAATGAAACCGCGGCGCTTGCAAAGCGCGGAAAGTGCATCCAATGAACTAGCCATTTTGTTTTCTACTCCTTAAAATTCGTTTTGCTTTTCGAGAAGCTCGATCGCGTAGCGAACGAGCTCCACGCAGGGGCGCTTCTTGTAATAAGTCTCGGTACGCGCTTCGGGCGCGCCGCCCTTCGTCGCTCCAACCCCTTCCAAAAGAACGCGGCAAACTATCGAGCCGTTTTCCCGTTGAAATTCCTCGCAGAACTTCTGGACATAAGGATAGACAACCGCCTTATCCTCTCCGTACTTAAGCCCGAGAACAATCGAAGCGCCCGTAACCGTACCGCAAACTTCACGCATCCGGCCAACGCCACCTCCAAGCCCGCAGGAAACTTTCGCCGCGAGCTCGGGAGTAAGGCCGAAATCCGCCGCGAAAGCCCCGACCACAGCCTGAGCGCAGTTAAGTCCCGACTTGAAGAGCTCTACGCCTTTATCGCTACGCGCGGACATCAGCCGACCTTCGCCTTAAGTTCCTTGACGTCGGCTTTGAGCTTCGCGACCATCTTAGGAAGAAGCGTACGAGCGCCGAAGTCCTTCATCGACTCGGCAGGAGCGCCGAGGACGTACTTGACCGAGCCGTCGAGCGACTGAGGAACTCCGGCCTGAGGACCGACTTGAACACCATCGGCGATCTTGATGTGGCCCGAGATACCGGCCTGAGCCCAAATAAGGCAGCCCTTACCGATCTGAGTCGAGCCCGCGACGCCGGCTTGAGCGATAATGCCCGAATAACCCGCGACTTTGACGTTATGTCCGATCTGAACGAGGTTATCGATCTTCGTCTGAGGGCCGATGTAAGTGCGGCCGATACGCGCGCGGTCGATAGTCGTATTCGAGCCGATTTCGACGTTGTCGCCGAGTTCGACGATACCGAGCTGAGGAATCTTCTCAATCTTGATGCCGGTAAGGCCGATCGAAGTGTTGTAGCCGTAGCCGTCTCCGTCGAGACGAACGCCGCAGTGGAGGATGCACTTCTTACCGATAATCGTGCCTTCACGAAGCGTGACCTGCGGATAAATATGGGACTCATCGCCGACGCGGCAGTTTTCACCGATAAAGACCTGGGCTTCGATAACCGAATCGTCGCCGATTTCCGCACCCTTTTCGATTACGGTAAAAGCTCCGACATGAACGCGCTTACCGAGCTTGACGCTCGGGTCGATGACGGCCGTCGGGTGAATTCCCGGTTCACGCTTAGGAGCTGGCGGCGCGAAAATCTCCGCCGCCTTCATGCAAGCTTCATTCGGCTCTTTAACGCGGATAATCGAGCAAGGAGCGCCCTGATCCCAGTCCTTGGGAAGAAGAACGGCTGAAGCCTGAGTTTCCTGAACGAGTTTGACGTGCTTCGGGTCCTTGCAGAAACTGAGGTCACCCTTACGAGCTTCTTCGAGGCCGCCGCAAGCGACGATGTCGACGTCCTTACCCTCAAGCGTGCCGCCGAGGATTTTCGCGAGTTCACTTGCTTTCATTTTCAACTCCCTTCGCTTCCTTAGGATTGACGCCCATATCTTTAAGGATTCCATTCGTGCAATCGAGCGAACCCTTCGAATAAGGAACGGCGGTCTGATCGATGATAAGGTCGTAACCGTTTGCCTTCGCGTACTTGGCGATCTTCTTCTTAAGATCGTCGCTCGTCGCCTTCAGGAGATTCGACTCGAGATTCGCCATGTCCTGACGCGCCCTCATCGCCTCCGAACGATAACGCTGTTCGATACCGATGAGCTTCTGCTGGATCTCCATAAGCTGGCTCTCGACTTCCTTCTTCTTAGCGTCGGCGATCATCGGATTCTGAAGCTGCTCGGCGATTTTACGACCTTCGGCCTGAAGCTTCTCACCCTCCGACTTGATCGCGTCGAGCTTCTTTTCGATATCCTTGTCGGAATTCTCCAAAAGCGCCTTATTGGTTTCGTACGAGGGATGATTACGAACGAGCTTGAGCATGTCGACCGTACCGATCTTCATTTCCGCCGCGTTCACGGCAATCGTCGAAGCCAAAGCGACCAAGAACATCAATTTCTTCATAAGTTTTATTCCTTCACTTATCGTTTATCACTTATACTTTATCACTCATCTTAGAAATCATACCCGACGGAGAACGAGAACGCTTCTTTCTTGGCGTGATCGGGCTTCTCGATCGGAGTCGCGAGATCGAGACGAATCGGGAACATCGGGATATCGAGGCGAAGTCCCGCGCCGACGGTCCAAGCGAACGTATCGGAGAAATCGAGATCGAACGTATCTTCGCCGACCGAGCCCAAATCCGAGAAGACCGCGAAGCGGAGCATCTTGACGATCGGAATCGTATATTCGACGTTCATGCAGAATAGCGTCTGACCGCCCCACGGCACGACATCCGAGCGAGTATTGCCGATCGCGAACGGAGATACGTGACGATATTCGATACCACGAATCGACTTGGGACCGCCGAGGAACATACGATTGTAAATCGGAACTTCGTCGGTAATCGCGTCGATAGTTTCGGCGCGGAAGTTGACCATAAGGACGTGATGATAACGTTCCCAAGTCGTGAAGTAATTGCGATGATTGAAGCCGAGCCTCCAGTATTCGTTATCGCCGCCGGTCGCGAGATCGGCGAAGATGCGCGTACGCGAGCCCTTCGAAGGCATGCGATAGTTGTCGCGCGTATCATGACTCCAGAAAATACCGATCACCGGCTCGAACGCGTCGCCGTACTTGCGATTTTCCTCTACCAGCGAAACTTCCTTACCCTTATACGTCCAAGTCCCGTAATCGATATCATCGAACTCGATGAACTCGCCCGAAAGCTTGAAGCCGAGACGACCGAAAGGATCCCAAGTCGGCCAGAACTTGACCGGATACGAAAGCGCGACCGACGCGCCCGAACGAATAAGATCGTATTCGTCATACCAGCGCATTCTGCGATAGCCTTCGACGTCGAGCTGGAGAAGTCGATCGAAGAGGTGAGGTTCGGTCACGCCGACTTCCGCGGTCTGATATCTCGGGCCCCAGGCGACGTAAACGCGCCCCTTCTGACCGGCGCCGCGGAACATTTTCGAAGGCGCGAAGAGGTCGAAATTGGACTGAGAAACTTCCGCCGAGACATAGACCGAGTCGACCGAGGAAGCGCCGACGCCGACCATGAACGAGCCGGTATTCTTCTCTTCCACTTCGTAAACGAGATTCTTGTATATCGCGCCGTTTTCATCGGTACCACGCCCGGTATCTTCAAGATAATAACGAACTCGTGAGAAATAGTCCAAATTCTCAAGTCGTTTCTGGCTTCTCTCGGCGCGATCTTCAAGCATACGATCGCCGGGGCCGAGCGCGATTTCACGACGGATTACCTTATCCTTCGTGAAGTCGTTGCCGCGGATAATGATATCCTCGATGACGACGGGATGACCTTCGGTGACCTTGAAAACGATATCGAGCGTATTGTCCACTCCGGTCGGGATTCGCTTCACGTCGACCTTCGATTCCGCAAGTCCGAGGTCACCCGAACCGACGGTAACCATTACTCGATGCGCGGCATCTTCAAGCGTCTTCTCGGACGCGGCCTCTCCTTCCATCGGGAGCGACGATTTGGCGCGAACATCCTCTTCGCTATACTTGGTAAGGCCGACGATGGACATCTTACCGATCTTGTAGCACGGTCCTTCTACGACATTGAAAACAAGATTCATCTTACCGGCATCGTCTTCAAGATTTTCTTCCGTCGGACCGGTAACGGCAACGTCGAGATAGCCGTGATCACGATAAACTTTCGCGACCTTCTCGCAGCAGCGTGCGCGTTCGTCGTCGGTAATGGGCGCGTCCGTGAACCAACCGATCGGGTTCCACCAAGGGAAATCTTCGATCGCTTCATGAAGCTCGCTCTCTTCGACGCCCTCGACGCCGTCGAATACGTAAGAAGCTACCTTGCGCTTTTCGCCTTCGTCGACCACGAACGTGATTGTCGCGTTATTGCCGCTCGTGACTTCAACTAGCGGCATGACCTTCGCGTGCCCATAGTACTTCTTTTGATAAGCCTTGCGAACCTTCTGAGCCGCTTCCGCGAGGTCGCCTTCGCCGTAAAGATAGCCGTCCTTAAGTTCGGAAGCCTTCGCGATCTTCGATTCGCTCAAACCTTCGGCGCCCTTTATGACCATTGGAGAGACGAAACGAACCTTGCGCTTAACGAAAAACGTGACCTCAATCGAATCGTTCACTTCTTCGATTTCCGCGTTAATCGCCTCGAATTCTCCGGAATCCTTCAAAGAATTGACGTCGCGCGTAAGCGTAACGTCGCTATAAGGCTGACCAACTTTGGTCTGAACTCGGGCGACAACGCTACTGACATCGCCGCCGAAACCATCGAGCGCCTTTACGCGCACCTCAGACACATCCGCCGCCGAAGCGACCATGCTCATCAAAAATACTAATGCGAAGATTTGTTTCATGAATGTTATTTTATCATATTTTCTCGCCGCTTTCCACCGCAAAAAAGTTCTTGAGCGCCGCCAGAGCCACCTCTCTATCGAGTTCATCCGGCGCCATCTCTTCACCTATCGCTTTCGGAAGCACGAAAGATTTCTTACCGTTCGAAAGTTGCCACGCGTCGACGCCGGTGAGGATGGCATCGATTTGATTCATCAAATGACGGGAATGGAATAGGCCATCGAGAGAGCCCATCTCATTAAGCACCTTCTCGACACGCGCGCGATCTTCCGCGCTTACCAAGGCGCGGCACTCCGAGATACGCAAATCCACCAAAACGCCGATAGCGAGCGAATATCCTCGCGGTAATTTATAACCGCTGATTGCCTCGAGCCTAAGCGCCGCCCATTCGCCGAGCGAAGTCCCTCCGTTCGACAGACGGAGCGCGACCACCTCGCGGATAATCATCTCCATAACTTTAAGATCTCTGGCCTTGAACGCTTCCGCGTTCGCCTCCAGTTTCTCCAAAAGCCCCGCGCTTTTGGCAACCGCGATTTGAATCGCCGCGCTAGCGCTTCCGCGCCAAACTCCGTCCAAAACCGTCTTCGAGAAGTCAGGTTGAATAAGAATCGCCGCGGTTTTCGACGATATCCGCAGCGCGTCCTTAACCCCCAACAGATCCACTCTCCCATCACTCGCGAACGCCGCGTCCATCATCGCCGCCGGAGTCGTCGGCACTTTGATTATCGGAATTCCGCCGCGGACCTGCGAGGCCGCATAACTCGCCACGTCCAAAAGCGCACCTCCACCAATGGCGATGACGAAATCGTCCGCTCCGATTTGAGCCTCCAAAAAGGCCTTGATCATCAGATTCGCGGATTGAAGATTGTCGGCTTTGATCTTTTCCCCGCCAGAAATCATTACCGGAGCGGAAACCAATTTAATCGAATGACGATTGAAATATCGACCGATTTTAGAGCCGATACCTTCCGTCTGATGGACGAAGTTGGCATCCGCGACGATGACCACTCTCGGTTCTTCGTTCGACGTCAACGAGCGTAAGACATCGTTCAGAACATCATTCTCGCCGAACAAATCTTCGACGATCTCAACGCGACAAGGACAACAACTCTTCTGCATGTTTTCTAACTACGCTCCCCATTCCACCCAACATTCGGGTAATCTCTTTAACGCGGTTTTCACCGCTGACTTCCGAAATTCTCGACTTCGTGCGCCCACCTTCGACGCTCTTCGAGACCACGAAATGCTTCTCGCCGAAGACCGCGCTTTGAGGCAAGTGCGTAATCGTTATCACTTGGTGATGACGCGCGACCGATCGAAGCTTCTCCCCGACCACACGACCGACTTCTCCGCCGATATTGGCGTCAATCTCGTCGAAGACCAACGTTCCGACGCCATCATGTTCGGCTAGCGTCGCCTTAAGCGCCAACATCACGCGCGCGGTTTCGCCGGACGACGCGATATCCGCTAGCGGTCGCGCCGCTTCTCCGGGATTCGGTTCGAACATATATATGACCTCGTCCGCGCCATGAGCCTGCGGATCGATCGCCTTGAGTTCGATGGAGAAACTCGCCTTCAAGAACCCGAGATCATGTAGCGCTGTCGTAACGGCGGAGCCGAGCTTCTTCGCAGCTTTCGCGCGCGCCTTGGTAAGCGAGGAAGCTTCCTTAGCCAATTTCGCCTTGGCTTCGACGATTTTCTCCCTTAACTCCTCGATTTTCTCGCCCTTATTCTCTATTCGCTCAAGCCGCTGGCGCTTCGCTTCGGCTTTTTCGATCAATTCCGCGACGCTGGCGGCGTTATATTTGCGCTTAAGCTTGTTGACGAGCGTAAGACGATGGTCGAGCTCTTCGAGACTTTCCTCGCCAGATTCGATCTTGCTCGCCGAATCCACTACCGCGCGCGAAAGCTCCTGCAATTCGATCGAGAGCTCCTCCGCTTTATTGATCCACGCTTCCGCTTCCGGGAAATGCTTGATAATCGCGCGCATCTGACGTTGGGCCTCGAAAAGCGAATCTCCTGCGCCTCTATCTCCGCCGAGAGCCTCGGTTATCGAACGCGAAGCTTCAATAATTTCTCCCGCGTGAGCGGCGGCGGCATGACGCTCGGCGAGCGTCTCGTCGTCTTCGGTAAGTTCCGCGGCGTTAAGTTCACTCGTTTGATAACGAAGCAAATCGAGCTCGTCTTCGCCTCCGTCGGATTCGAGCTCCGCCAATTCGGCATTAAGCTTCTGAAGCGCATCGTAGGCGGCGCCATATTCCTTTGTCTGAATCTCGCCATAAGAATCAAGACTCTTACGCTGAAAAGCCTCTTCCAAAATCGACTGGTTCGAGTGCGCGCCGTGAATATCGACGAGCTTTTGCGCTAGAGCTTTGATATCCGCCATCGAAGCGGCCTCGTCATTGATCCAAGCTTTCGATCTACCATTAGAAGAAATAACGCGTCTGATCACGTATTCTCCGAAATCCGCCTCGATTTCGGCTTCTTTTTCTCCGTCGCGCACGACCGAGGAATCGGCTTTAGCTCCGGCGATAAGCGAAAGCGCACCCATAAAGACGCTTTTTCCGGCGCCTGTTTCGCCGGTTATAACGTTCAAACCGACGGAAAACTCCGCTTCGGACCTCTCGACGATAGCGAGATTGGAAACGCAAAGACGACTGAGCATAAAACTGGAGCGGGCGAAGGGAATCGAACCCTCGTGTGAAGCTTGGGAAGCTCCTATTCTGCCACTGAATTACGCCCGCGAGATAAAATTACGAATTGCCGAGGTGAAAGTTGGTGGCGGAGAGAGAGGGATTCGAACCCCCGATACCCTTGCGGGTATGCATGATTTCGAGTCATGTGCATTCAACCAGGCTCTGCCATCTCTCCATGCACAGAATGAGAGTATTATATCAAATCCCCCTCGCGAAAGTCAATGGGGGAAAAGGATTATTTTGAATCACTTCCGGGGGACGGCAGCGTTTAGCTGTTGCGACGCGGAGGTGCTGAGGCAGCTGGGTTCGGTCTCGTCTCATCGGTCTTTTTACGGCTCTACGTAGAAGACAAGAGAGCGAGGTAAGAGCCTACCATGCCTCGGCACCTATCATTCGCTGCTTACAACAGCTCTCATTCGCCTAAAAAACCTCGTTCCTCACTCACCCACTCCTCATCCCCTCCGCTCTATACACATCCATGCGAAGCGGCTACTCACCACATCGCTAAAGCAGGCCGAGAATCGCCGAAGCGGGGAGTTCCATTTTCATGAGCGCGAAAAGCGCCGCGCCGGCGTCCTTGAGCGACGCGCCGACGTGCCAGACGGTATCGTCGATAATAAGAAAGCGGTCGTGCGACTTCTTATATCCCTTCAACTCAAGCGGCTTGGTCGGAAATTCGCGCTCGTAGTTTGCTAGCGCCGGCGCGAGACGCGGACTATTGGGCGAAAGCGTATAAACGAGGCAAGCGACGTTTTCGCCGCGATTGCCGAGGAGCAAAAGCGTTCGCTCGTCGATGTAATTATCGATCAGGACGATGCGCTTTTTAGCTGTCTTGACGATTCGCGTCAGTTCGACCTGGGCGTCCAGCATTTGCCCGTCGACGAACACCTTCTCCTTCGGCGGGAGCGACGAGCGGATAAAGTAGTCGACGTCTTTGCGAAGCTCGCTTAGCTTGGAATCATGCTCCGCCAAGCGTCGGTCCATACGATTCTCAAGATATACAAGCCGATTATCTATCGTTCCGCAGCCTTGCATCCAATATTGTTGGATGATTTTATTCGCCCATCTTCTAAATTGAATGCCGAGTTTAGAATTCACTCTAAATCCAACAGATATGATTCCTTCCAAGTTGTACATTCTCACTTTTCGAGAAACATATCGCGAGCCCTCTTTCCGAACTACCGAGAAATCCTCGGCAGTTGAATCTTCATCCAGCTCACCATCAGAAAAGATATTCCTTAAATGAAGACCAACGTTATCTGCACTACAACCAAACAATATTGACATCTGTTTTTGCGATAGCCACACTGTCTGACCCGACACGCGAACCTCTATCCGCATGGTTTCATCCGGCTGATAGACGACGATTTCGTTTCCCTCTTTCATATGTATACCTCCTGTTGTTAAAAGCGTATACATATATTATCTCATATTTCGGAAAATCAAGTGTCACATTTGCGTCACATTTTTGTGACGCAAAAATCCGCTGCTTTTTGAGATCGACCTCGACTTCACCCCGATAAACATTGGGCGAAGTCGCGATTCGCGAAAGTTCACTCAGGTTAACTATTCGTCTGACAAAAATCTTTTTTTGTGACGATGAGGTGCCTCCGTGGGACGAAGCGGTGAGTAGCTGTTGCGACGCGGAGGTGCTTCCGGGGGACGGCAGCGGTGAGTAGCTGTACTCGCTGAATCGTTTCACGATTCCCGGCAATGAAAGCAAGGTCGACATCGATTTCGCTACCTTTCATTTTCGCTTCTTAGCAAGCCTTACCCGCTTCGCTTGGCGAAAAAACGATAGTCGAAATCGGGTCGTTGCATGCTTTCCTTGCCGTCACTGTGTAGGCTACTCACCGCTCCGTTCCCCTCCAGCCTGAACCGCCTTCGGCGGGGCGAATTCAAGCGCCGAGTCAATTGTATGGCACTTTCACCATACTTTTGTCAACCATCTGCAATAGAAAACTTATCGCGTCCTCGATCTAACAGCACCCAATATATCAAGCGAATAAGCGCAGGAGCATTAAGATGTGAAATTTCGCCCGAGAAATTCGTATAGATGTATCCGGAACCAGACGGATCTTCTTTGTTATATTGCTCCATCAGCTTATTATATAGTTCGAGCTCTTTCTTGCTCCAATAGCTAGACGCATCCAATTTATCGTGCGCCACAATCTTCAACCTAATGAATGCACGCCCCTCTTTCCTCGGCTCGCCGAGTTCTTTGACCTCTAGAGAAATCCGCTCATCATCGACTAGCTGCGAAAGGATACAGGCCTCAAATCTGGGCAAGTACCCAATACGGGCATTAAAGGTATCGTCCCAAACCGCAATTGCATTCTTGTCATACTGATTATCCGGCTCTCGCCGAAGGGAAAATCGATCTGTCGTCGAATAATTGACTTTGCTGTAATTGAGTCCGACGACCCAAATCCCGATCGTGCCTACATCCCAAGGTTCGCACCATGGTAAGTCCGCTTTAAAATCGGCGAGATTATCCTTGCGAATCCCCTTCGACGCTTCCAATTCCGCCAGTTCTTTCTCATAATGAGCAATATCCCGGATACCGCAGGCCCGACGTCTACGCGCATTTTTGCAACGTGCGAGAGAAAGCAGCCCTCTTAACATCTTAATCGCGCTCAAATCATATGATTCACGATCATAAAAAAGATCATACTTCTCATTATAGCGTTCTATCGTCCAATGAACAAGATGCTGCGAAACATGACAGCGTTCATAACAAAATCCGTCGCATCGCGCATCACCGCAACTACAGCCGAAAGCCGGGCACCCATCCGCAGGATTTTCATTCCCATAACCTATTGCCGTAAGGTATCGAACATCCGTGTATTTGAGCGTGGCTATCACCCCATCAATATACGCGGTTGCCAGTATAGGCTCATAATCATCCGTCCCATTGACGCGAAAAGTATAATTATCCTCTTTCCACTTGCGATTACCTTTACGGCGCAAGCGAATGAATGGCCTATCACGAATAATTAAAGGGTCGTGTCGCCAATCATAGTCTTTATATTTAGCCGGCACCAAGTCAGGGTATCGCTCTCCCAATTCAACCCATTCCAAAGGAGAAAACTCATCTAGATGACGTTCAACGAACGCCCTTCCTCCGGCATTAACTAATTTTCCCCACAAGTCGAACATATGTATTTACCAATATGTCTATGCTTAGGCGACCACCGCCATGTTTGAGAACAGGGTTGGTCATCCACAGCATAGACATAAGTATATTATATCAGATTCTCGGCTATAATGCGAGTATCCCTTGCCAAATTACGTTACAAGTCTACTTATTCCCCTTTGCGCGGTTGTGGGTTTTGCAGAGCATTTGGCAATTCGAGATATCGGTCGCACCGCCCTTCGACCAGGCGGTTACGTGGTCGGCGTCCATTTCATTGAATTTATAGATTCTGGTGCGATTTGCTGCGGGCCCGATGGCGCAGAGAGGGCAATTTGAGTGGCCATGCTCCTCCGCCTCTTTCGTTTGCCGCGCGTAAACCGGCTTCGTTTCCTTCGGCTCAAAGACGCGAAGCTCGAGTAATCGCGGCTCGGTTTCTCCGCCCAAGATATATTCGAAGATTCCGCGGCGATTCTTGACGAATTCGTCGGCATAGAGCTCTTTCACTCTCGTCCAGACTTCCTCGGGTACGTAACCATTATTATGGTAAGCTTCGTAGAGTCGTCCCCACTCGAGTCCGCACATCTCGTCTTCCGTCCCATTAAATACGCCGTCCACCCAATCAATAACGGTTTCGAAATATGTCTTAAGCTCGTCGATCGTCTCATCATGTCGATGGGCGCTCATGTACCCGGTCACATTCCCCTTCGATACCCACTCGAGCGCGGTGCGGAGAATATCCTGACGATTTTCATTCCCCTTCACGTAGCTCTTCCACATCTGCATCTTCGCGTTCTTCGAGTTGGAGAACGTCGCCTTTGCCGCGCTCACGAACGGCCCCGAATAGATAGCGTTGAGGAGCTCCTGTTCATTCAGCGGCACGCCGGCGATGTTGATCGTCTTAAACCAATTCTTGATCTCGCTATCCTCGCCTTCGCAGACGTAGATCGTGAGCTTCGCGCTCAGAATCTTCTCCTGCAAATCTGCCGCGAGTCCGGAGAAATACTGCTCCATCCCATTCGCGTCTTTGACCGAGAACTTGTCCTTCACAAACCGCCCGAAGCTCGTGATGCGCTGCTGTCCATCGAGGACTTCGTAAGTGCCGCGCTCGGTTTTGACGAAGTAGATGAGCCCGAGCGGATAGCCTTTCAAGAGCGAATCGACGACGGCGACATCGCGCTTACCGTCGGCATAGATGTAGTTGCGCTGATATTCGGGCTGAATGACGAGCTTCCCTCCCCATCCAAAGAGCCCCTTGCCTTCGAACTCATTGTAAACGAAGCCGTCGCAAATGTCGGCAACCGTCAAATCGGTAAGTAGCGTCGTCTTCATTTCACGGCTCCTTTCTTGTGGCGAATAAGGATACGGGCGTAAGGCTTGATCGGAACACCATCTTGCATATAATATAGTTGCCCGTCCCTCAAGCTTGGATTGAGCTTTTTTAGATTTCTATCAAAAGGTTTCAGCCCTAAATCCTTGCCTGAGTCACCTTCCGCACAACCGACAATCTCAAACTGCTCGGGACAATATTTATCAAGGAAACTCTTAGGCACGCCCATAACGCCTTCATAATCGCTAGGTATTGCGTCTGTGAACGGGACTTCTATGGCATCGTAATTATCATACTTCTTATATCCAATGCCGCGCACTTCCTTGTGCTTCGAGAACTTGATATTCTCGCGCTCTGTCATCAACTGCAATGGCTCATGGCGACGTCCATGTTCAATGTTAGTCAGCCAAATCGATGCAACATTCTTCATCAACACGCCATCAACGATTCGATCAACATCATCCTCATTCTTTGTCTCAAACCACATACCGCCAGACCACTCGGTACGTCCCGACCAAAGCTTATTGTCCTTTATCAGCGGGAAGACTTCTTTATAAGTAACACAATTCTTGTTTCCAAGAATCAGGAACTTCTTATCCGCTTCGACGATCCATGCGAGGAATTCACGAAAGAGCGAGAACGGCGGATTGGTGACGATGATGTCTGCCTCATCGCGCAGCTTCTTCACTTCCGCCGAGCGAAAGTCTCCATCGCCCTTCAGATAGTCCCACTCGAGATCCTCGTAGTCTATTACTCCGTTCTCGTTCGTGTCATGATCGAGAACGAAGATTTTGCCGCGGACTTTCGTTTTCTTCTTGTCGAACTTCGGACTCTCGGTCTCGAAAAGCGAGGGCTGATAAACGGTCTTTATATTCTTCGACTCCGCGGCAAAACTGGTCGAGATCAGTTTCTTAAGTCCGAAGCGCTGAAAGTTCTGAGCGAAGAATTTGGTAAAGTTCGACCACTCGGGATCGTCGCAAGGAAGAAGCACGGTTTTGCCGCGAAACACATCCGGATCATAGTCGATATACGCATTAATCTCTTTCTGTATATCGCTATATTGAGTATAGAACTCATCGTTCTTCGCATTCTTCGCATTCGACAGATTCGTATTCGCCATTCTTTGTTCGTTTTCCTTTGTGGCATAAACGAACATGACGACAAAGAAAAAAGGACGGCTTTCTTTGCACTCTACCGAAGGTCTTAGACTACCTGTAACAGAATGCAACGAAAGACACGTCCAGAATGGACGCGTCCTCGCTTACATTTCGCTCTGTTACTGAAAAGTGTCTAAGTTTTCGGTAGAACGTCTTGTAGCGCTTACGCTAAATTGTTTATCCCGCAGAGTTCATCCACCTTCGCCCTTAGGCTACGGCGGAGTTCACCGCGCATCCGGCAGGATTTCTCCCCTACCGAACATTTGGTATTGTACCATATTCCCGCCTGTGTTGGAAGCGGAAAGGCGCAAAAATCTGCCGCGTTTGACCAACTTGTTTAGGGGTATACCCTCTAACGAGTATCCCTCGCTCTTCCCGAGAATTAAGGGTTATACTCAAATAGCGGTCATTCACAAGGCAAAGCAAAAGGAAAATCGCCTCAAGCGGTAACAGCTTCAATCAGCGTGCTCATCGCCTATTGATGGGCGCGCTCACTCGCGCGAGTGAGCCCGCTCATTCTCTTGAGTGAGCCTGCCCATCGGACACCGATCAGCCCGCCCATCGCCTACCAATCAGCGCGCTCACTAGCGCGAGTGAACCCGCCCATTGCTCACATCGGCTAGGGCACCTAACCAGGAACGTACCCGCCATGTGAAACAGCGTGTTGAACCACGCGAGGGCTCACTAAGCTACTCCGTTCAGGAGAA